>NZ_WKEE01000079.1:0-18421 GCF_021605635.1 Stenotrophomonas sp. PA-6-5C | reverse complement strand
GGTGTGGATCTACTGCTCGCGGGGAACTGTCGAAGGCGGGGCACTGTGGGGTTGCGGGGGGTGAGCGGCATGGATGCCGCGGCCAAGCCTCCATGGACGGATTCACGGCGTCCCCGCAAACCCACAGTGCCCCGCCATTCCTCGGAGTGCCGCTGTTGCTGTTGCCTCGGCTTTGGCTGTGGCTGTTGCCTCTGCAGGTGCAGGGCGCAGCCCTGCCGAAAACGTCCTTGGGCGTAGAATGCGGGCATGAGCGAATCCCTCGACAACCACCTGGTCCACGGCCGCCGCCAGCGGCCCGACGGCCCTTCGCCGATCGATGTCATTTCGGTCCAATCACAACTGGTCTACGGCCATGCCGGCAACAGCGCCGCGCTGCCCCCGATGCGCGCGCTTGGCGTGCGCGTGGCCTCGATCCCGACCACGCTGCTGAGCAATGCGCCGTTCTACGAGACCACCCGTGGCCGTGTGCTGCCCAGTGACTGGTTCGCCGACCTGCTGCTCGGCACGCGCGAGCGTGGTCTTCCGCAACGGGCGAAGATGCTGGTCTCCGGCTACTTCGGCAGCGCCGCCAATGGTGCCGCGTTTGCTGATTGGCTGGACGAGATCCTGCCGGCATGCCCGCAGCTTCGCTACTGCCTGGACCCGGTGATCGGCGATACCCACACCGGTCCCTACGTGGAGCCAGGCCTGGAAGCGATCTTCGCTGAACGCTTGCTGCCGCATGCCTGGCTGGTCACCCCCAATGCCTTCGAACTCGGGCGACTGACCGGCATGCCGGCGCTGGTCGAAGCCGATGCCATCGCCGCCTCGCGCGCGTTGCTGGCACGGGGGCCGCAGTGGGTGCTGGCACACAGTGTCGGCGGCAATCCGGGCGAGCTGGTGACGCTGGCTGTGGGTCGTGAGGAAACCTGGCGCTGGACCTCGCCGCTGCTGCCGGTCGATGTGGCAGGTACCGGCGATGTGCTGATGTCGCTGATGGTGTCTTTCCTGCTGCGCGGTGAGCCGATGCAGATGGCCATCTCGCGCGCCATCGCCGGCACCCATGCGGCGTTGGAGGCGACCCTGGCCCATGGTTTCGAAGAATTCGACGTGATCGCGGCCGCACCAGCGGCGTTGGCCGACGGGATGCGCTTCCGCGCCGAACGGCTGGCATGAGCGAGCTGCACGAACGCACGCCGCGCACGGTCGGCATCGTCGGCAGTGCCGGCGCCTATGGGCGCTGGCTGACCCGCTTCTTCGAACAGCACATGCAGGTGCAGGTGATCGGCCACGATCCGGCTGATCCGGGCTCGCATGCGCCGGAGCAGCTGCTGGAACAGGCCGATGTGCTGGTGTTCTCCGCACCCATCCGGCACACGTCCGCATTGATTGCCGAATACACGCGCCTGTCGGCTGGCCGCGAGCAGGAACGCTTGTGGCTGGATGTGACCTCGGTGAAGGAAGCGCCGGTGCAGGCGATGCTGGCCTCGCGCGCCGAGGTGGTGGGCCTGCATCCGATGACGGCGCCGCCCAAGGCGCCGACTCTGAAAGGCCGGGTGATGGTGGTCTGCGAGGCGCGCCTGCAGCACTGGCGCCCTTGGGTCGACGCGCTGTGCCTGGCGCTGCAGGCAGAGTGCGTACGGGCCACGCCGCAGCACCATGACCAGATGATGGCGCTGGTGCAGGCGATGGTGCATGCGACCCATCTGGCCCAGGCGGGTGTGCTGCGCGAGTACCAGCCGCAGTTGGGCACGCTGGCGGCGATGCTGCCGTATCGATCAGCTTCGTTCGAACTGGATACGGCGATCATTTCGCGCATCCTGTCGTTGAATCCGGCGATCTACGAAGACATCCAGTTCGGCAATCCCTATGTGGCACCAATGCTGCAACGCTTGATCGGCCAGCTGCAGACGCTGCAGGCGCAGGTCGGGCAGGGCGACGATGCCGCGCGCGGCGCATTCCGCGAACACCTGCTTGGGGCCAACAGGAGTGCCTTCGGCGATCAGGCGCTGGCTGCGGGGAATTACACCTTCGAGCGCGTCGGCTATCTGCTGGCCGACCTGACCGAGCGCAACGCACTGTCGGTGCATCTGCCTGAAGACCGCGCGGGTTCCTTGCGCGAACTGCTCAACGTGTTCGAGCAGCATGGCATCAGCCTGGCCTCGATCCATTCCTCGCGCACGCCCGCCGGCGAAGTACATTTCCGTATCGGCTTTGTGGCAGGCAGCGAGCCGGGAGCCATTGCTGCAGCGGCAGCCGAGGTGGATGCCAGCGGGATCGGCCGGGTGCTCGCGTAGCGCCATTCATCCACAGGGCGTGTGGATGGCTTCTGCGCAAACATGTGGATAACCGGCTGCAGGCCTTGGCGGGCAAGGCTGTCAAGATGGTTGGTCAAAAAATGACCAACCTTTTTGTTGGAGCCAACGGTGGAGCGGAGCCTGGCTCGGCGCTACAGCGGACCGCTAGATCGACAACCTGACTTCACCACCGCTGGTGGTGAACTCGCGGCCGTTGCGCACCAGCTGGCGACCGTCGTCGAGTTCATAACGCGGCGTCGTCTCGGAGCCATGCCCGCTGCCGCTGGCCTCGGGCTTGAACTCGATGATGATGTGGCTTTCGCCATTGCTGTCGACAGCAGGGAACTGACGGAACGACATGATTGACCTCCTTCAGTGGTTCTTTGCAACGCTGTCAGAGTGATCCGACCGGTGTTAGCCGGCCGTCATCAATCGATGAACTGCAGGCGTGCAAGCTCGGCATACAGGCCGCCTTCAGCCAGCAGCTCCGCATGCGTGCCCTCGGCCACGATGCGGCCATGATCCATCACCACGATGCGGTCGGCCTTCAGCACGGTCGCCAGCCGGTGGGCGATGACCACCGTGGTGCGCCCGGCCATCAATCGTTCCAGTGCCTGCTGCACGCCATGCTCGCTCTGCGCGTCCAGAGCACTGGTGGCTTCGTCGAGCAGCAGGATCGGTGCGTCCTTCAGCAAGGCACGGGCGATCGCCACGCGCTGCTGCTGGCCACCGGACAGGCGGGCACCGCGCTCGCCGAGTTCGCTGTCGTAGCCCTCCGGCAGCGCACGCAGGAAGACGTCGGCCTCAGCGGCGCGGGCTGCATCTTCCACCTCGGCGTCGCTGGCCTCCAGCCGGCCATAGCGGATGTTGTCGCGTGCGCTGGCGGCGAACAACGTCGGCTGCTGCGGCACAAGCGCAAGCTGCCCGCGAAGCTCAGCCGGATCGACCTCGCGCACGTCGATGCCGTCCACGCAGATGCGGCCGGCGGCCGGATCGTGGAAGCGCAGCAGCATCGACAGCACCGTGCTCTTGCCGGCGCCTGACGGGCCGACCAGAGCGACGGTTTCACCCGGTCGCACGTGCAGGTTGAAATGGTCCAGTGCGGCCTGGTCCGGTCGCTGCGGGTAGTTGAACACCACGTCGTCGAAGTGGATTTCGCCACGCAGCGGCTGCGGCAGCGCACGCGGCGTGGCCGGCGCACGGATCTCGATGTCTTCCTGCAGCAGCTCGCCGATGCGGCCCATGCCGCCGGACGCGCGCTGCAGTTCGTTCCACACTTCGGCCAGCGCACCGACCGAGCCGCCGCCGATCAGTGCGTACAGCACGAACTGGCCCAGCGTACCGGCGCTGAGGCGCCCGTCGATGACGTCGTGCGCGCCCAGCCACAACACACCGACAATCGCGCCGAACACCAGCAGGATGGCGCTGGCGGTGACCAGCGACTGCGCACCGATGCGCCGACGCGCGGCACGGATCGCATCGCCCAGCGCATGGTCGAAACGGCCGCGCTCATAGGGCTCGCGGGCATGCGCCTGCACGGTGCGCACCGCGCCCAGCGTTTCGCTGGCCAGGCTGTTGGCATCGGCGATGCGGTCCTGGCTGCTGCGCGCGATGGTGCGCAGCTTGCGTGCGCCGATGATGATCGGCAGCACTGCCAGCGGGATGCCGAGCAGCGACCAGGCGGCCAACCGCGGGCTGGTGACGAACAGCATCGCCAGGCTGCCAACCACGGTGACGCTGCTGCGCAGCGCCACGGACATGGTCGAGCCGACCACGCTGCGCAGCAGTTCACTGTCGGCGGTCAGGCGCGAAACCAGTTCGCCGCTGCGGCTGCGGTCGTGGAAGCCGGCGCCGAGCTGGATCAGGTGCGCGTAGAGACGGCTGCGCAGATCCGCCACAACCTTCTCGCCGAGCAACGAAACAAAGTAGAAACGCGCGGCCGTCGCCAACGCCAGCACCACCGCGACCAGCATCAGCAGCGCAAAGGCACGGTTGATCTGGCCACCGCTGCTGAAGCCGTGGTCGATCATCTGCTTCACGGCCGGCGGCAGGCTCAGCGTCGCCGCCGAAGAAACGGCCAGGGCCAGCAGCCAGGCGCTGAACAAGCCGCTGTGGCGGCGCACGAACGGCCACAGCGTGCGCAGGCTGCCGAGGCGGCGCAGCGGCGGGGAAGCCGGATCTGTGGCCGGTGCGTCCTTGTCAGTCATCGAGGAGGTCATCTTGGATACGGATACGATCACGGGTGGCGTCGCGCAGGCGGATTTTCAATGCGGCGACCTGGTCTGCGGGCAATTCGACCCGCAATCTCACGCCATTGGCATCGAACTGTTCATCGCGCTTCTCGGCGGCATGGGCGGGCAGGGCAGCGTGCAGCGCGCCCAGGTCCTCGAATCCAGCCACCAGCTGCAGCCGCGCCATCGCCACCAAGGGCAGGCGCGGTGCGGTGCGCAGGCATTCGGCAGCGGCGCCGCCGTACGCGCGGACCAGGCCACCGGCGCCCAGCTTGATGCCCCCGAACCAGCGGGTGACCACCACCATCACCCGATCGAATCCCTGGCCATCAATGGCTGCCAGGATCGGCCGGCCAGCGGTGCCGGCCGGTTCGCCATCGTCGCTGGAGCGATAGTCCTGGCCGTGCCGGTAGGCCCAGCAGTTGTGGGTCGCATCGGCCACGGCCACCTCCTGCAGAAATGCCAGCGCAGCAGACGTACCCTCGATCGGCGCGGCATGCGCGATGAAGCGGCTGTGCTTGACGTCCAGGGTGTGGCTGACCGGTTGAGCGAGGGTGTCGGGCATTCCCTTCATTCTACGGGCTTGCCGCCGACGTGCTTCAGTCGTCCAGCAATGGCCGCACATCCTTTGGCAGGCGCGCCTCTGGATAGGTCTGCAGATAACGCTCCAGGCTCGCCCGGGCCAGGTCGCGCTGGCCGGCATCGCGACGCTCGCGGATCTTCTGCAGCCATTGCCGGCGGGGCAGCCCGGCATCTGCCTGCACTTCGGCCTGCACGGCCTCCGCACTGAGGCCTGCATCACTGGCGCGGCGCATGACGCCAGGTGCGGTTCGGCCGGCCGCATCCTGCTTGGCCGCAGTGAGCGCGATGCGGTCTTCGGCGATGGCTTGCGCGGAGGTCATTGATTCCGCCGTTGCCGCAGTGGCCTTGCGCGCCCTCATCGCGGCGGCAGGAGCCGCAGGTGCGGCTGCCGGCGCAGGCGCAGGCGCCGAATAGGCTTCCGGTGCGGGTGGCGCTGCAGCAGGCATCGGCGGCGAGGCAAAGGCGGTGTCGGCTGCGGGCGTAGGTGGCGGTGCCGGCGCCATCATCGGGGCAGGCAACTGCCGAGGTGCGGCGGGCGCGGGTTTCGGCACGTCTGCGATGGCCGCTGCCGAAGCAGGTGCTGCCTCAGCGGCCGCAGGTGCTGCTGTTGGTGCAGGTACCGGTTCGGTGGCTGCGACATCAGCGGCCGCGCTGTCGTAGGCCATGCCTTCGGCGTTCGCATCGGCCGCCATTTCCTGTGCAGCCGGCGCGGTGGCAACCGCCTCCGCAGGGGCCGGCGGCGGCTCTGGACGCATCTGCCAGGCAATGCCCACGGCGAACACCGTGGATGCGGCCACGCCGAATACGGCCGGCCAGCGGCGGCGTGGGCGCAGCGTGCGCGGTGCCGCCGGCAGCGGAGTCGCCTCAGAGGCCGGCGCCTCCACGGCCGCACGCGCAGCGGCCAGGATCGCCGCGTCCAGCGCCGGCGGAGGGCCCTGTTCGGCGCGGCGTCCAAGCAGGCGTGCCAGTTCGCGTTCTTCCGGGGTCAGGGGATCGTCTCGGTTCATGCGTTCAGTCCCGCACGCAGCTTGTCCATCGCATAGCGCAGCCGCGATTTCACGGTTTCCCGGCCAACGCCGGTGATCTGGCCGATCTCCTCCAGGCTCAGTTCCTGTTCCAGCCGCAGCTGCAGCACTTCGCGCTGTTCTGCGGGCAGCTCTTCCATCGCCAGTTGGATGCGGCGACGTTGTTCGAATTCGGACAGTTCCGCTTCCGGGGTCTGCCCTTCCTCCAGCGCGGCCAGGCGCAGATCGGCATCGGCCGGTGCAGGGGGGCGATGGCGGGCGGCGCGCCAGTGGTCGTTCAGGCGGTTGTGGGCGATGCGGAACAGCCAGGTGCTGAAGGCCGCGTCAGCCTGCCAGCCTGCCCGTGCGCTGATCACCCGTTGCCAGACGTCCTGGAACATCTCCTCGGCCAGCGCGGTGTCGCGCAGCTGCCGCAGCAGGAAGCCGAACAGGCGCTTGCGATGACGTGCATACAGGCTTTCGAACGCGTGCACGTCACCGGCTGCCCAGGCCAGCATCAAGGCTTCATCGGTTGGCAGGGCGCTGGCATCCACGCCGTACAGGGTAAGCCCTGGAGGCGGTGGCGCATAGCCGGCGATGGCGTGGGACTGGGCGACGGTCACGGCGGGAATCAGGAGAGGATCGACAGGAAAAACGCCCGACGGCACGTTTCGGGGTTACCGGGCTTCCATTGCCCCCCGGGTGGCGCGTTATGCTCGGTAATTCAGGGGAGGCGGCGCTCAGGCGGCGCCAAGAGAACGTCATTTGTCCACCGAAGCCGACCGCGCGCTGGAAGCGTCACACAACGAGCCTGTGCTGAGCGCGGCGCTGGTGCGCGCGCTGCATGCGCTGCTGCCGGAAACGGCGGTCGTGCGCGTCGGTTGGGACGATCCGCAGCTCGGCAGCGGGCAGGGCGGTTGGCCGATCGGTGGCAGCGGCGAGGACGTCTGGCAGCCGCTGGCCGACCCTGCCGAAGGCCGCCACGGCTGGGAGTACGACGGCGCCCGGCTGCTGCTGTCGGTGCGCGGGGCGACACCCTCTCCGGCCTGGTGGGGGCTGGCCCGGCAGGCGATGGAACTGGCCTTGCAGCGCGACCGCCAGGCGGGTCAGATCAAGGCGCTGGAACAGGCCGAACGGTTGCAGCAGGCCTTGTTCCAGATTGCCGACCTGGCCGGTGCCGACCTGGAAATGGGCGAGATGCTGCGCCACGTGCATGGCGTGCTGGGCACGCTGATGTATGCGCAGAACTGCTACATCGTCGAGTATGACGATGTCCGCCGGCAGATCCGCTTCCTGTACTTCGCCGACCAGGTCGATGACTTCGTTGCCGATCCTGCACAGAGCTACGACATCGACCAGATGCCGCGCAGCCTGACCGTGGCGTTGCTGCGGCATGGCCGGCCGCTGAGCGGACCTTCGCGCGAACTGCTGGCGCGGGTAGACCAGGAGCACGACCCGCAACGCGGCCCGGAAAGCCTGGACTGGCTGGGCGTGCCGATGCTGCGCGATGGCCGCGTGTGCGGTGCGATCGTGGTGCAGAGTTACGAGCACGCCGACCGCTACGGCGAAGCCGAACGGGCGCTGCTGGGTTTTGTCGCCCAGCACGTGCAGACCGCCATGGATCGTCGCCAGGCGCAGGTGCGGCTGGAGCAGCAGGTGGAACGGCGCACGCAGGAGCTGCAGCGCGCCAATCTGAGCCTGCAGGATGAAGTGGCCGAGCGCCGCCGTGCCGAGCAGCTGCAGACCGCGCTGTACAACATCGCCGAAATGGCGATGTCGGCCGACAGCCTGGCGCAGTTCTACGGGCAGGTCCACGGCGTGGTCGGGCGCTTGCTGGATGCACGCAACTTCTACATCGCGCTGGTCAATGCCGAGAGCGATGGGCTGGATTTCGTCTATTCGGTAGACGAGCACAACGCGAGTCGTGCACCGCGCGCGTTCAGTCGCGGCCTGACCGAATATGTGGTCCGTCATCGGCGCCCCCTGCTGGCCTCGCGTGCACAGATCGATGCGCTGCTGGAAACCGGCGAGGTACGCGAATCCGGTGCACGTTCGCAGTGCTGGCTCGGTGTGCCGCTGCTGCGCGACGACGAAGTGGTCGGTGCGATCGTGGTGCAGAGCTACACCGAGCAGATCGCCTTCAGTGTGCATGACCAGCGCCTGCTGATTTTCGTCGCACAGAACATCGGCACCGGTCTTGCGCGCCAGCGCGACCAGCAGCGCCTGCGCTCGGCGCATGCCGAGCTGGAAAAACGGGTGGAAGAGCGCACCCGCGAACTGGGCGAGGTCAACGAAAAGCTGCTGGGCCAGATCGGCGAACGCCTGCGCGCCGAGCAGCGCCTCACCCACCAGGCCATGCACGACGCGTTGACCGGGCTGCCCAATCGCCTGCACCTGCTGGACAGGCTGCAGGATGCGCTGGCGCTGGCCCGGCGCGAGGGCGGCCCGGTGTTCGCGGTGCTGTTCCTGGACCTTGACCGCTTCAAGCTGGTCAACGACAGCATCGGCCACGCCGCAGGCGATCGCATGCTGGTGGAAGTGGCCAAGCGCATCGTATCCATGGCAGGTGACAACGACGTGGTGGCGCGCCTCGGCGGCGATGAGTTCGCCGTGCTGCTGCAATGCCCGGACGGGCTGGCGCAGGCCCTGGATTTCGGCCAGCGGTTGTTGTTGGCACTGCAGGAGTCGATGTGGATCGCCGGTCGCGAGCTGTTTCCCTCCGGCAGCCTCGGCATCGCCCTGTGGAACCCGCGCTATCGAACCGGCGAGGAGCTGTTGCGCGACGCCGATGCGGCGATGTACCGGGCCAAGGCCCAGGGCCACGACCGCTGCTCTATCTTCGATGAGGAGATGCGCGAGCAGGCGCTGCGCAGTCTGGATCTTGAGGCTGACCTGCGGCGGGCGATCAACAACCGTGATTTCGTGCCGTTCTACCAGCCGATCGTGCGCCTGTCCGATGGCGAAGTGGTCGGCCACGAGGCCCTGCTGCGCTGGAAGCATGAGCGCCGCGGCCTGCTGCTGCCGGGCGCATTCCTGGAACTGGGCGAGGAAAGTGGCCTGATCGAACAGGTCGACTGGCTGATCTATGAGCAGGTCATTGCCGGCCTTGCCGACGGCGGGCGTGGCTATGTTTCGGTGAACGTGTCGCCACGGCATTTCCGCTCCGCCGAGTTCAGCGGACGGCTGTATGGCTTGCTGGAGGCGTGCAACGCGGACCCACAGCGGCTGCGCCTGGAAATCACCGAGGTCGCGCTGCTCGACGATGGTCCGCATACGCTGCACATCCTCAAGGGCCTGCGCGAACGCGGCATCCAGGTGCAGCTGGATGATTTCGGTACCGGCTTCTCGGCGCTGTCCTACCTGCATCGCTTCCCGATCAGCACGTTGAAGATCGACCAGAGCTTCATTGCCGGCCTGCACGGGCCGGAGGCGCAGAGTACGCGCGCGCTGGTGGAGGGCGTGCTGTCACTGGCGCGCACGCTGGGCATCGAGACCATTGGCGAAGGCATCGAGACCGAGGCGCAGCGTGACACGCTGTTTGAGCTCGGCTGCGACTACGGCCAGGGTTACCTGCTGGGTCGGCCGGCACCGTGGACGCGCGCGGCGGCCTGAGCCACCGCGCACGCAGTCTTCAACGCAGCGCCGCGCGGCGCTTCTCGTCGATCCACTTCGAGGCCTGGGCCGGCTGGTAGTTCTTCATCCAAGCCAGCATCTCTTCGATGTCCGAGCCGTACCACAGGTCCTGGCGCTGCTCGGGGTGCAGGAAGCGCTCTTCCACCATGCGATCGATCATGCCGATCAGCGGCGCGTAGAAGCCGTCCACGTCGAGGAACGCACAGGGCTTGTTGCCGATGCCGAGCTGGCGCCAGGTCAGCATCTCGAAGATTTCTTCCATGGTGCCGAAGCCGCCGGGCAGGGCGACGAAGCCATCGGACAGATCGAACATGCGCGACTTGCGCTCATGCATCGAACCGACGATCTCCAGTTCGGTCAGGCCGCGATGGGCCACTTCCCAGTCGGCCAGCTGGCGCGGAATCACGCCGGTGACCTCACCGCCGGCGGCGAGCACGGCATTGGCCACGGTGCCCATCAGGCCGACATTGCCGCCGCCGTACACCAGGCGCATGCCGTCGCGGGCGATGCGGTCGCCCAGCGCAATGGCGCGTTCGGTGTAGACCGGCTTGCTGCCAGCGTTGGAACCGCAGTACACACAGATCGACTTCATGGATCTTCCTGTCTTGGCCTGAAACGAAAACGCCCCGCGGTCGACCAGTGAAGCCGGTCGCAGGGCGGGGTGTCCGGGCAATTATGAGGCCTCGCCGTTGTTCTCTGTAGCGCCGGGCCATGCCCGGCGGCATTTCGTTCAGATCACGGCCAGCCCGTCAGCCTTTCGGCCGGGCAGCGCCCGGCTCTAGAAGGTCTGCGGTTACGCAGCGGCAGCCTGCTCGCGGCGGGGCCCTTCACGCAGGGCGCGGCCCACCATACCCACCAGCAGGTCCAGCTCGCTGCTGTCCATGCCGAAGTGCGGGGTGAAGCGCAGCGAGTTCTCGCCGCCGTGGATCACGTTGATGCCGTGCTGGCGCAGCCATTCCTCGGTGGAATTGGCGCCATAGCACTTGAACTGCGGGGCCAGCTCGCAGGAGAACAGCAGGCCGGTGCCCTGCACCTTGGTGATCAGGCCGCCCAGCTCGTTCTTCAGCTGCTCCAGCTTGCGCACGGCCTCAGCACCGCGCTCGGAGATCGCCGCGCGGACCTGCGGGGTCAGCTGGGCCAAGGTGGCGCAGGCCACGTCCAGCGCACGCGGGTTGCTGGTCATGGTGTTGCCGTAGATACCCTTGCGGTACAGCTGCGCGGCGTGCTCGGTCACTGCCAGCACCGACAGCGGATACTGTGCAGCGTTCAGCGCCTTGGAATAGGTTTCCATGTCCGGCGCATCCAGGCCTTCGAAGCCCGGATAGTCGACCACCGACAGCACGCCATGGGCGCGCAGGCCAGCCTGGATCGAGTCCAGCAGCAGCAGGCTGCCATGGGCGCGGGTCAGTTCGCGGGCCAACGCATAGAACGCAGGCGGCACGGAGCGGCCCGGGTCGCCTTCGCCCATCACCGGCTCCAGGAACACAGCTTCGATGAACCAGTTGTTCTGCGCGGCATCCTCGAACACCTTGCGCAGCCCGGCCTCGTCGTACGGCGCGACGGTGATCACCGACTCCTCGCCACGGTAGCTGGCCAGGTGCTGCATGTAGGTCTTGCGGCTGGAATCGGAATACAGCGCCGGGCGGTCGGTACGGCCGTGGAAGCTGCCCTTGATGACCACCCGCTTGATCGCCGCACCGGCATGGCGCGCGCCCGGGTCGGTCTGCAGCTTGGCGTTGACGTCGGCAATGCGCGCCGCCAGGCCGACCGCTTCGGAGCCGGAATTCAGGCACATGAAGCGGGTGAACGGACAGCCGCCACGACGGTGGCCGATCTCGGCCCGCAGCGCGGTGATGAAGCGCTGCTGGGACAGGCTGGGGGTCATGATGTTGGCCATCACCTGCGGCCGTGACATTGCCTCCATGACCGCATCTGGGGTGTGGCCGAAGCCGAGCATGCCGTAGCCACCTGCGTCGTACAGCACCGCACCCTTCAAGGTGACCACCCACGGGCCGCGTGCGGCCAGCGCCACGTACGGGGTCACCGCATCATCGGCGTAGAAATTGACGAAGCCGTCCTGCATGGCATCGATCTGCGCCTGCTCATCCTGTGCCAGCAGCGGCCCCAGCTCGGCCTGCACCCGCGCGAATTCGGCGGCAGCGGCGTCAATCGCGGCAACCAGTTGCGGATGGTTGGCGGCGAGGGCGGTCAGGGTTGCGTCATCCAGGCCGTTGGTGAGGCGGGTGCCGGGCTGGGCGCGGAGGGGGGCGAGGCGTTCGATGAAGCTCATTGCAGATCTCCTGAAACGTTGGGTCGCACGGGCCTTCAAAAGCAAAACGCGCGTCTTTACGCGCGCTTGGGGCGGGCTCGTGCAGCGGACTTCCTCGTCGATGCTAGCACTTGTTTTTTTGCGCGATAACCCCGCAAAAGACTGTTGCATAGCAGCATTTTGCGCGACGTTCGAAGTCCGCTGCGCAGGCTCGCAGACGCTGGACGTACAATGCGCGCCATTGTCGACCTGTTGCCGTCCACTGCCTTGAAGAAGTCCGATTTCCATTACGACCTGCCGGCCGAACTGATCGCCCAGGCACCCTTGGCCGAACGCTCGGCGAGCCGTCTGTTGCTGGTGCCGCCGGCTCCGGCAGCCTTCACCGACCTGCAGGTGCGTGACCTGCCGTCGCTGCTGCAACCGGGCGACCTGCTGGTGTTCAACGACACCCGGGTGATCCCGGCGCGCCTGTTCGGGCAGAAGGCCAGTGGTGGCCGCGTGGAGATCCTGATCGAGCGCCTGCTCGGCGGCCAGCAGGCGCGAGCCCAGGTGGGCGCCAGCAAGTCGCCCAAGCCCGGCAGCCGGATCGCGCTGGACCCGGGTGGCGAAGCCGAAGTGCTCGGCCGCGATGGCGAGTTCTATGTGCTGCAGTTCCATGTGCCGGAGTCGCTGGAACAGTGGCTGCTGCACGCTGGCCGGCTGCCGTTGCCGCCTTACATCCAGCGCGAGCCGGGCGTGGATGACCGCGAGCGCTACCAGACCGTGTTCGCCCGCGAAGTGGGCGCGGTGGCAGCGCCGACCGCCGGCCTGCATTTCGATGAAGCGCTGCTGGCGGCACTGAAGGACAAGGGCGTGGAGTTCGGCCACGTCACCCTGCACGTGGGCGCGGGCACCTTCCAGCCGGTGCGCGCCGACGACCTGAAGGACCACGTGATGCACCGCGAGTGGCTGAACGTGGGCGCCGAGTTGGTGCAGCAGGTGCGACGCACACGTGCGGCTGGCGGCCGGGTGATCGGCGTCGGCACGACCGTGGTGCGCGCGCTGGAAAGCGCGATGCGCGATGGCGAACTGCTGCCGTTCGCCGGCGAAACGCAGATCTTCATCACCCCGGGCTACCGGATCCGCAGCGTCGACGCGATGGTGACCAACTTCCACCTGCCGGAAAGCACGCTGCTGATGATGATCTCGGCCTTCGCCGGTAAGGAGCGGGTGTTCGAGGCCTACCAGCACGCGATCAAGCAGCGTTATCGCTTCTTCAGCTACGGCGACGCGATGCTGCTGTTCCCGCAGGCGGGGTAGGGCTGAGGTGGGTAGCGCCGGGCCATGCCCGGCGTGGCGGAGTTGCGGGTCATCCGCCGGGCATGGTCCGGCGCTACCGGAGCAGAAAAGGCGGTTTTGGGAGACAATGGGCGACTATTTGCCCGAATGACCGCTCCATGTCCCGATTGCAGTTCCAGCTCCAGACCCGTGATGGCCGCGCTCGCCGTGGCCGCCTGACCTTCCCGCGTGGAACGGTGGAAACGCCGGCCTTCATGCCGGTGGGGACCTATGGCTCGGTCAAGGGCATCCTGCCGGACCAGGTACGCGCGCTGGGCGCCGAGATCATCCTCGGCAACACGTTCCACCTGTATCTGCGGCCGGGCCTGGACATCATCGCCGACCACGGCGGCCTGCACGGCTTCTGTCGCTGGGATGGCCCGATCCTGACCGACTCCGGCGGCTTCCAGGTGTTCTCGCTGGCCCACCGCCGCAAAATCACCGAGCAGGGCGTGACCTTCGCCTCGCCAACCGACGGTGCCCGCGTGTTCCTGGGGCCGGAAGAGAGCATGAAGATCCAGAAGGTGCTCGATTCGGACGTGGTGATGATCTTCGACGAGTGCACGCCGTACCCGGCCACCGAGGACGTCGCCCGCCGCTCGATGGAGCTGAGCCTGCGCTGGGCCCAGCGCAGCCGGAATGCCCATGACGAGCTCGGCAATGACGCGGCCCTGTTCGGCATCGTCCAGGGCGGGGTGCACACCGACCTGCGCAGCCGTTCGGCCGAGGCCCTGCAGGGGATCGGCTTCGACGGCTATGCCATCGGCGGCCTGGCCGTGGGTGAGCCGGAAGACGAGCGCAACGCCATGCTCGACCATCTGGACCCCGAGCTGCCCACCGACCGGCCGCGCTACCTGATGGGCGTGGGCCGCCCTGAGGACCTGGTCGAGGGTGTCGCACGTGGCGTGGACATGTTCGATTGCGTGATGCCGACCCGGAATGCGCGCAACGGCCACTATTTCACCTCGTTCGGCACCGTCCGCATCCGCAATTCACAGTACGCGCGGGACATGGACCCGATCGAGCCGGGCTGTGGCTGCGTGGCCTGCGCCGGCGGCTATACCCGCTCGTACCTGCGTCATCTGGACCGCTGCAACGAGATGCTGGCGCCGATGCTGGGCACCCAGCACAACCTCTTCTATTACGAAAAACTGATGGCCGACATCCGCGCGGCCATCGAGGCGGGAACCTTCCTGGCCTTCCGCGAGTCCTTCTACGCAGCACGCGGGGCGGTAGCGCCGCCCCTGTAAACCCGCAGCACCCCCTGCCAAACGGCCCAAGGACGAATGCCCGGGGCCGTGGCATACTTCAAGGCTGACCCAGATCCGCGGTCGACACCTCGTGCCCGTGAAACGGCCGAAGCGCCGCCCAACCAAAGGACCAACGATGAACCTGCTTGCCTTCCTGATTCCCGCCGCCCACGCCCAGGCCGCTGGCGGCCAACCGCAGGGCATGGGCCTGACCACGCTGCTGTTCCCGATCATCCTGATCGCCATCATGTACTTCCTGATGATCCGCCCGCAGATGAAGCGGCAGAAGGAGCACAAGTCCATGCTGGAGAAGATCAAGCGCGGCGACGAAGTGCTGACCAACGGCGGCATCGCCGGCAAAGTCACCGATATCGGCGACAACTTCGTCACCGTCGAAGTGGCCGAGAACGTGCGCATCCGCGTGCAGAAGGGCGCTGTCGGCAGCGTGCTGCCGACCGGCACCCTGGATTCGGCCAAGTAAGCCACTCCCTTTCTGAAGCACAACCGCGGCGCCGGGGATGGCGCCGCGCGGGACCCAAGCAATGCTCGAATTTCCACGCTGGAAGTACGTCGTCATCGTGATCGTACTGGCGCTCAGCGCGCTGTACGCACTGCCCAACATCTACCAGAAGGACCCGGCCATCCAGATCACCGCCAACCGTGGCGGCCAGATCGACGATGCGCTGCGTGACCGTGTGCTGGCCGACCTGAAGAAGGCCGGTGTCACCACGCTCGGCGCAGAGAAGGAAGGGGACAGCCTGATCGTCCGCCTGTCGGACCTGAAGTCGCAGTCCGCCGCCAGCGATGCGCTGCGTGACAGCGTGGGCGAGAACTATACGGTGGCCCTGAACCTGGCCTCGACCGTGCCGGACTGGCTGGCCAAGCTCGGCGGTCGCCCGATGGTGCTGGGCCTGGATCTGCAGGGCGGCGTGCACTTCGTGCTGCAGGTCGACCAGAAGGCCGCGCTGGACAAGCGCCTGGATGCCTACACCGAAGACGTGCGCAGCACCCTGCGTGATGCGCGCATCGCCTACCAGTCGGTCGAGCGTCGTGCCGACAACACCATCGTCGCCAACCTGAGCCCGTCGGCCGGTGAAGACGCCGGTACCCGTGCCCGCGCCGCGCTGGCCAAGGCGCAGCCGACGCTCGGCTACGACGTCAGCGGCAACCGCATCACGGTCTCCATTCCGGAAGCCGAGATCGCGCAGATCGCCAACGGCGCCATCGAGCAGAACATCAATACCCTGCGCAACCGCGTGAACCAGCTCGGCGTGTCCGAGCCGATCATCCAGCGCCAGGGTGCTGACCGCGTGGTGGTGCAGTTGCCGGGCGTGCAGGACACGGCCGAAGCCAAGCGCATGATCGGTGCCACCGCCACCCTGGAATACCGGGCAGTTGTGGAAGGCAACGCACAGGACGCCATCGCGTCGGGTCGTATCCCGCCGGAAGCCAAGGTCTACCAGCGTCGTGACAACGGCGGTCCGGTGCTGCTGAACAAGCGCGTGATCGTCACCGGTGACCAGATGGTGGCCGCGCAGGCGGTGACCGACTCCACCAGCGGCACCCCGGCAGTCAGCGTTACGCTGAACAACGTCGGTGGCCAGCGCATGTTCGACTTCACCAGCGCCAACGTGAACAAGCCGATGGCGGTGGTCTACACCGAACGCGTGCCGACCGTGACCGTGGTTGACGGCCAGGAAGTGCGTGGCTTCAAGGTCAACGAGGAAGTGATCTCGGTGGCCAACATCAACGGCGTGTTCGGCAAGAACTTCCAGACCACCGGTCTGCAGAAGAAGGAAGCCGAAGACCTGGCCAAGCTGCTGAAGTCGGGCTCGCTGGCTGCACCGATGGACTTTGTCGAAGAGCGCGTGGTCGGCCCGAGCCTGGGTGCAGAGAACGTCAAGAACGGCATCACCGCGGTGGTCTACGCGTTCATGTTCACCCTGGTGTTCTTCACCATCTACTACCGCATGTTCGGCCTGATCACCTCGATCGCGATGTTGTTCAACCTGCTGATCGTGGTGGCGGTGATGTCGCTGTTCGGCGCGACCATGACCCTGCCGGGCTTTGCCGGTCTGGCGTTGTCGGTCGGTCTGTCGGTCGACGCCAACGTGCTGATCAACGAGCGTATCCGTGAAGAGCTGCGTGCCGGCGTGCCGGGCAAGACCGCGATCGTGACCGGTTACGAGCGGGCATCGGGCACCATCCTCGACGCCAACCTGACCGGCCTGATCGTCGGTGTGGCGCTGTTCGCATTCGGTACCGGTCCGCTGAAGGGCTTCGCGCTGACCATGATCATCGGTATTTTCGCTTCCATGTTCACCGCGATTACCGTATCGCGTGCACTGGCGACGCTGATCTACGGCCGTCGCAAGAAGCTCCAGAACGTGGCCATCTGACGGGACGACACGCACATGAAACTGTTTCCGCTGCACATCCTCCCGAACGATACCAAGATCGACTTCATGCGCTGGCGCCATGTCGCGATGGTCGTCACGATCATCGTGTTCCTGGCATCGATCGGCATCATCGGCTTCAAGGGCTTCAACTACGCTCTGGACTTCACCGGCGGCACCCTGATCGAAGCCCGCTTCGAACACGCGGTGGACGTCGAGGATGTCCGCAGCAAGCTTGAGCAGAACGGCTTCGACGGCGCCCAGGTACAGAGCGTCGGTGGCAACACCGACCTGCTGATCCGCCTGGCCCCGCACGGTGAACATGCTCCGGGTACCGGTAGCGCCTCTGCCGAGGACAAGGCCACCGCTGCGGCCGTGGTCAAGGCGGTCTCTTCGGCCGACAACCAGGCCACCGTGCTGCGCAACGAGTTCGTTGGTCCGCAGATCGGCAAGGACCTGGCGATGAATGGCCTGTACGCCACCATCTTCATGCTGGCCGGCTTCCTGATCTACATCGCGGTGCGCTTCGAATGGAAGTTCGCGGTCACCGCCAGCATCGTGGCCATGTTCGACCTGATCGTGACGGTGGCCTACGTGTCGCTGCTCGGCCGTGAGTTCGACCTGACCGTGCTGGCCGGCCTGCTGTCGGTGATGGGTTTTGCGATCAACGACATCATCGTGGTGTTCGACCGTGTCCGCGAGAACTTCCGCAGCCTGCGCGTGGAGCCGATGGAAGTGCTGAACCGTTCGATCAACCAGACGCTGTCGCGTACGGTGATCACTGCGGTGATGTTCTTCCTGTCTGCGCTGGCCCTGTACCTGTACGGCGGCAGCTCGATGGAAGGCCTGGCCGAGACGCACATGATCGGTGCGGTGATCGTGGTGCTGTCCTCGATCCTGGTGGCGGTGCCGATGCTGACCGTGGGTGCCCTGCGCGTGACCAAGCAGGACCTGCTGCCCAAGGCCAAGGACATCGAAGCCCTGGAGCGTCGTCCGTAAGCCTCCGCTGCACGCAGTACACAGAGAACCCCGCGCAAGCGGGGTTTTTTGTTGGCAGGGCTTGCAGCCCTGCACCTGCTGAGGCAACAGCAACAGCAACGGCAACAGCGGGTTATCCGTGGGATGGCGGGGCGGTGTCGGAGTGCGGGGACGCCGCAAGTACGTCCCTGTAGGCTTGGCAGCCGCATCCATGCGGCTGACACCCCGCAATCCGGCACCGCCCCACCTCTGACAGATCCCCACGGCTGTGGGTAGGTGTCGACCTTGGTCGACACATCTGTCAGATATCGAAACAATTCTGGGATCAGATCCGTTTTCCTTCGGAAAACGGATCTGACCCCACGAGCCGTTCCAACAGATCGCAGGAAACTGTCGAAGGCGGGGTGGGTCCGGTTGCGGGGGTGTCCGCGGCATGGATGCCGCGGCCAAGCCCCCATGGACGGGTTCACGGCGTCCCCCGCAAC
>NZ_WKEE01000078.1:0-18648 GCF_021605635.1 Stenotrophomonas sp. PA-6-5C | reverse complement strand
GGAGTACCCCATGTCCGAGTCGCCCGCCCCACGCCCTTCCCGCCCGCTGCCGCCGGTAGCCATCGTGATTGGCGTCCTGTTCTTCTTCGGCCTGCTTGGCCTGATGATCTACGGGGTGATGAAATCGGGCGATCCGCAGCGCGATGTGCTGCCTTCGGCACTGATCGACAAGCCGGCGCCGGCGTTCGCGCTGCCGGTGCTGCATGACCCGCAGATGATCGTGCGCAGCGAGGAACTGCGTGGTGCGCCCTACCTGCTCAACGTCTGGGGCAGCTGGTGCGCGGCCTGCCGCGAAGAACATCCGGTACTGACCCGCTTCGCCGAGAGCAAGCGCGTGCGCGTGATCGGCTACAACTGGAAGGATGAACCGACCGACGCGCTGCACTGGCTGGAACAGCTGGGCAATCCGTTCATGGTCGTGCTGAGCGACATCGAAGGCCGCACCGCCATCGACTGGGGCGTGACCGCAGCACCGGAGACCTTCCTGGTCGACGGCAGTGGCATCGTGCGCTGGAAGTACAGCGGTGCGATGACCCAGCAGGTGGTCGACGAGAAATTGATTCCGGCGCTGGAAAAGCTTGAAAAGGCCCAAGGCGATGCCGGCAACACCCTGCACGCCTCGCCGTAAGCACATGCGCTGGCTGCTGCCCCTGTTGCTGGCGATGACCCTGGCGCTGCCGAACGCCGGCCTCGCCCAACAACCGGTGCATGATGCGCGGCCGCTGGTGTTCCGCGATACGGCCGAGGAAGCGCGCTTCCACGACCTGGCCGCGCAGCTGCGCTGCGTGCAGTGCCAGAACCAGTCATTGGCTGATTCCAATGCGCAGATAGCCCAGGACCTGCGCCGTGAAGTGCTGCAGTTGATGCAGCAGGGCCTCGACGATGCGGCCATCAAGCAGTTCCTGGTCGCCCGCTACGGCGAATTCGTGCTGTATCAACCACCGCTGCAACCGGGCACCTGGCTGTTGTGGGGCGGTCCGCTGCTGGTACTGGGTGGCGGCGCGCTGGTGGTGATGGGCATCGTCCGTCGTCGCAGCCGGCAGATGGATGCATCCGTTGCGGTGAACCCAACCGAGGGAGAGGACTGGTGACGCACTGGTTGCCGATGGTCGCCGCAGTGGCCGCTGCGCTGTTGGCGGCAGTAGTGCTGTGGCCGCTGCGTCAGCAAAGCCGCCGCAGTTTCGTGCTGGGGGTGTTAGCGCTCGGCGTGGCCGGCGCCTGCCTGTACCTGCTGGTCGGCAATCCGCGCGCTGCACAGGTGCAACCCGCGCCTTCGGTCGCCACCCTGCGTGACGGCGTAGAAGCACTGCAGCAGGCGTTGCAGCGTGACCCGCAACGCGCCGATGGCTGGGCGCTGCTGGGCCGCTCGCAGGCCGAGCTCGGCAATGCCGCCGCTGCGGCCGATGCCTTCAACCGCGCCGCAGCACTGGCACCGGACGAACCGGGCGTGCTGGTCGAGGCCGCGCAGGCACGCGCCCAGGCCGATCCGGGCAAACAGTTCGATGACACTGCGCTGGCATGGCTGCAGCGTGCACATACCTTGTCGCCCGATGCCGAGCGCGCAAGCTGGCTGCTTGGCATCGCGCTGCGCCAGCGTGGCCGCAACGCCGAGGCCGCCGATCTCTGGAGCACGCTGCTGCCTCGCCTGGAGCCGGGTGCGGCGCAGGCGCTGCAGGCGCAGATCGCCATCGCCCGCGAGGCGTCCGGCCAGCTGCCGGACGCACCGGCAGCGGCATCGGCATCGGCGCTGCTGCAGGTGCGCGTGCACCTGCCCGCATCGCTGAAAACGGGTGACTGGCCGGCCAGCACCCAGGTGTTCGTGCTGGCGCGCGCGGTGGGTGGCCCGCCGATGCCGGTGGCTGCACGCAAGCTGCCCTTGGCCAGCTTCCCTGCAACGGTCGGCCTCGGCGACGGCGACAGCCCGATGCCGACCGCACCGTTGTCGGCGCATCGCGAAGTGGAAGTACTGGCACGCATTTCGCGCAGCGGCAGCGCCAACCGCAGCGAAGACGACCTGCAGACCGCCCCGGTCAAGGTCAGCCTGCCGCATGACGGCGTGGTCGAGCTGCGGTTCCCGTAACGTACCCGCGCCGCTGCGCTCGCCGGGCATGGCCCGGCGCTACCCACGCGCACCACCGGTAGCGCCGGGCCATGCCCGGCGGATCCACGCTCAGCCCGCCCATGGAAACCAGCGTGTCGCCAGCTGCACATGCCGCCCCGCTAGAATGCCCACATGACCGAATTCATTCCGCCCGGCACCCGCTTCCATGCCCTGCCCTCGCCCTTTCCGTGCAAACGTGGCGGAGCCCTGCACGGTGCGCGCGTGGCCTACGAGACCTGGGGCACTTTGGATGCCAGCGCCGGTAACGCAATCCTGATCGTCACCGGCCTGTCGCCCGACGCGCATGCGGCGGCCAACGAAGCCAACCCTGCGCCAGGCTGGTGGGAAGCCATGATCGGCCCTGGCAAGCCGATCGATACAGACCGCTGGTTCGTGGTCTGCGTCAACTCGCTGGGCAGCTGCAAGGGCTCCACCGGCCCTGCATCGATCAACCCAGCCAGCGGCGAACTGTATCG
Organism: Stenotrophomonas sp. PA-6-5C; assembly: GCF_021605635.1. NCBI lineage: Bacteria > Pseudomonadati > Pseudomonadota > Gammaproteobacteria > Lysobacterales > Lysobacteraceae > Stenotrophomonas > Stenotrophomonas sp. PA-6-5C. The sequence goes on along the minus strand of NZ_WKEE01000078.1, from coordinate 16,071 downwards.
CCTGGATTTCCCGGAACTGTCGATCGAAGACGGCGCACGCGCGGCGATCGACGTGGTGCGCGCATTGGGCATCGAACAGCTCGCCTGCGTGATCGGCAATTCAATGGGTGGGATGACGGCGCTGGCGGTATTGCTGCTGCATCCGGGCATCGCCCGCAGCCATATCAACATTTCCGGCAGCGCACAGGCATTGCCCTTCTCGATCGCCATCCGTTCGCTGCAGCGCGAAGCGATCCGCCTGGATCCGCGATGGAACGGCGGCCACTACGACAATGAGGCATACCCGGAATCGGGCATGCGCATGGCACGCAAGCTGGGTGTGATCACCTACCGCTCGGCGCTGGAATGGGATGGCCGCTTCGGTCGCGTGCGGCTGGATTCCGACCAGGCCGACGACGACCCGTTCGGTCTGGAATTCCAGGTCGAAAGCTATCTGGAAGGACATGCACGCCGGTTCGTGCGCTTCTTCGATCCGAACTGCTATCTGTACCTGAGCCGCTCGATGGACTGGTTCGACCTGGCCGAATATGGCGATGGCGATGTGCTGGCCGGACTGGCCAGCATCCGCGTCGACAAGGCGCTGGCAATTGGCGCGAACACCGACATCCTGTTCCCGGTACAGCAGCAGCAACAGGTGGCCGATGGCCTGCGCGCCGGCGGCGCGGATGCGCGTTTCATCGGCTTGGAATCACCGCAGGGCCATGACGCGTTCCTGGTCGACTTCGAACGTTTCGGCCCGGCCGTGCGCGGCTTCCTCGACGAACTGTAATGGTGTGGCGGCGCAATCTCGCACTGGCCGCGTGCGGTGCGTTGATCGGCTTGACCGCAACCGGCGTGTTTCCACTGTGGCTGGCAGCGTGGTGCGCGCTGGCGAGCGCGGTGTCGTTCGGCTTGTATGGGCACGACAAGCGGGCAGCGCAGCGCAATCAGCAGCGGACACCGGAGCGCACGCTGCAGCTGCTGGCATTTGCTGGCGGCTGGCCTGGTGCCCTGCTCGGCCAGGCGGTATTCCGCCACAAACATCGCAAGATGCAGTTCCAGTGGGTGTTCTGGCTGTGCGTGCTGGCCAACGCGGCCTCGATCGCGGTGATGCTGCGCGAATTTTCGCGGTAGCCGCCCTGTAGATCCACGCCACGCGCGTATGTGCCGACCAAGGTCGGCATCTACCGAAGCGGTTCGCGGACCAGTACCCCATCGCGCAACCGGTACTGCACATCCACCACACCGGCCGGCAGGTCATCGTGGGTGATCATCAACAGGCTGCGTCCTTCCAGCAGAGCTGGCAGGTCCTGCAGCAGTGCGCGCGCGGTATCCACGTCCAGGCCTTCGGTGGGCTCATCCACCAGCAGGATCGGCGCATTGCGCAGCAGCGCGCGGGCAAGCGCCAGGCGCCGCGCCTGGCCGGCCGACATCGTCGCGCCGTTCTCGCCCACCCAGGCCTGCAGGCCGCCATTGCGCTCGGCCCATTCGCCCAGCCGTACCCGTTGCAGCACCGACCACAACGCCTCGTCACTGGCCTCGGGATCGCCCAGTCGCAGGTTTTCGGCCACGCTGCCGGCAAATACCGGCGCGTTCTGCGGCAGCCATGCCAGATGCCGGTGCCAGTCGACCTGGGCGACATCGCGCAGGTCCTGGCCGCCGTAGGTCAGCCGTCCGCGCTGCGGATCCCACAGACGCAGCAGCAGGCTGGACAACGTGGTCTTGCCGCTGCCGCTGTCGCCACGGATGGCGATGCGCTCGCCCGGCGCCAGCGTCAGCTGCAGGCCACACAGAACCGGCCGTGCGGCGCCTGGCCACTGGAAGTGCACATCGTCCCAATGCACGGTCGCGGCCGACGCCAGTGGCTGCGGCGATGCAGGCTCCTGCACCGAAGGCGGTTGCTCGACGATGGCCTGCAGACGCGCGGCGGCAATGCGGCCCGATTGCAGCGATTGCCAGGCCAGGCCCATGCCCGCCCACAGCTCGATCATCGCTACCGTCAGGAACACCAGCCCGGCGGCCATTTCCGGTGCGATGCGCTGTTGTTCGGCCGCATGCAGCGCCAGTGCCAGCATCGCCACCAGGCCGAGCCCGGCCAGCACGCCATGCAGCGTTGAGGCAGCAATCAGCCGCAGGCGTCGACGACGATCGCGCGAGGCCACCTGCTTGGCCGCCACCCGCACCTTCAACTGCCAGGCGTTGCCAGCATTCAGCGCGGCCAGATCAGCCGCCCCTTCCAGTCCCTCGAATGCTGCCGTGCGCAGCGCCGCACGATGGGCAGCGCGGTCGGCCTCTTCGCTGTCATGGCCACGTACGCCCAGCCACGGCACGCCAACACCGATCAGCAGCGCCAGTACCGCCAGCAGCAGCGCTGCCGATGGCAGGATCAACGCCGCCGAGCCCACGCCCACCAGCGTCAACGCAGCCAGCGCCAGCAGCGGGCCGATGGCACGCACCAGCAGGCCGTCTATTTCGCCGATGTCGCCCAGCAGCCGCGCCAGCAGATCGCCGGTGCGGGTCGCGCCCAGCCGTGCCGGCGCCAGCGGCAGCGCGCGGCGGAAGAACCACACGCGCAGGTCGCGGGCGATGCGCAGGGTGGCGTCATGCCCCACCAGTTTTTCGAAGTAGCGCGATGCGATGCGCGCCATGGTCAGCCCGCGAATGCCGGCCGACGGAGTGAAGAAATTGAACCCCTGGCCAAGGCCTGCTGCACCGGCCAGCGCTGCAGCGGTCAGGAAGCCGCCGGACAGACCCAGCAGCGCGGTGCCGGCCAGCATCGTGGTCCACAGCAGCAGCACCGCCAGCAGCAGGCGCGGGCGATGGCGCAGGAACACCGCGCGCAGTGAATCGGAAGAGCGGCTCATGCGCGTACCGCCTGCGCCGGTTCAACCAGACGCCCATCTGGCAGCAGCAGGCAGCGGTCGGCCCAGGCGATCACCGCCGGGCTGTGGGTGGCCACTACCACACTCCGCCCGCGTGCATACGCGGCCAGGCTGCGCAGCAGCGCCGCTTCGGTTTCGGCGTCGAGAAAAGCAGTCGGCTCATCCAGCAGCAGCACCTGCGGATCGCGCAGCAGCAGACGCGCCAGGCCGATGCGACGTGCTTCGCCACCGGACAGGCCGAAGCCGCGCTCGCCGATCAGCGTATCCAGCCCCTCTGGCAGGCGCTGCGCGAACTGCAGCACCTGTGCGGCTTCGGCAACGGCGCGCAGGCGCGCATCACTGGCACCGGGATCGGCCAGGCGCAGGTTCTCGGCAATGGTGCCGTGGAACAGATAGGGACGCTGGCTGGCATAGGCCACCTGCAGTCCCGGCCGCAGCTGCACCCGGCCCGCGCGCGGCGGCAGCCACCCGGCCAGCGCTTCCAGCAACGTGCTCTTGCCGCTGCCACTGGGGCCGACCAGAGCCAGACGCTGGCCCGGTTCCAGCTGCAGGTTGAGGTTGTGCAGCACGTCGTGGGTAGCGCCCAACGGACGCAGTACCAGACCGTGCGCCTGCAGCGGCGGCAAGGCGGCCTCGGCCGGCTCCGGTGCCAGCGGCACGCCGTCCTCTGCAATCGGGGCCTCGTCGTCCGGCAGCACCTGCAGCAGGCGCTCTACCTCGGCGGCAGCGGCCAGTGCATTGGCACGGTCGTGATAGTGCGCGGCCAAGCGCCGCAACGGCGCGTAGAACTCCGGTGCAAGCAACAGGCAGAACAGACCTGCCCCCAGCGTCGGCACGGTCGCATGCAGCGACATCAGGCCCAGATAGCTCAGGCCCAGATACAGCGCGACCATCGCCACGCTGACCGACGCAAAGAATTCCAGCACGGTGGACGACAGGAAAGCGATGCGCAGCACCTTCATGGTGCGCACGCGAACGCCCTCGGCCGCAGCCTCGATGCCGGCCAGCTCGGCCTCCCCGCGGCCATACAGGCGCAGCAGGCCCAGGCCCTTGATGCGATCGGCGAAGTGCCCGCTCATCCGCGCCAGTTCCCCCAACTGCGCGCGTCCGGCCGCTTCGGCGCCCCAGCCGACCAGCATCATGAAGAACGGCACCAGCGGTGCGGTGAACAGCAGGATCAGTGCAACCACCCAATCGACCCAGGCCACAGCGGCCAGGATCAACAACGGCACCACCACCACTTCGGTGCGCACCGGCAGGAAACCACTGTAGTAATTCTCGATGGCATCGCCGTGATGCAGCATCAGCTCACCCAGCTCGCCGGTGCGGCGCTGCCGCAGCCACAGCGGGCCATGCCCGAGCAGGCGCGCGAAGACACGCTCGCGCAGGGACAGGCGTGCAGCATCGGCAACGTCACCGGCCGCAGCCTGGGTGACACTGCCCAGCAGGGTCCGCACCACCAGGATCACCGCCAGCGCGGCCAGCACCGGCAGGCCCTGGGCCAACGGCGCGCGCTCGACCAGCACCTGCTGCACCAGCCAGGCGATGGCGGCGGCCTGACCGATCAACAGCGCACCGGACACGCTGATGCACAGCGACGCCAGCCGCTGCCGTCCCTTCGCGGCGCGGGCCAGATCGGCCAGCCACGCGGTGCGGACACGCCGCAAGCGCGTCGATTCGTCATCCCGATCAGGGGCGTCAGCGGTCGGTTCGGCAGCGCTCAAGGCTCTTCACAGGCAGCAGGGGGATGGACGGCATTGTAGGCGCAGGCAACAGCCTTCCCCTGCGGCCGGCGGTCGCAGTCTTCATCGGGTTGGCATACGATCCTCCTGAATACCTGTTCATACATTGATCTGGATCAAGGCTGTTTGAAGTAGTCGGTCACATCATTCACCCCGTAGACCACCCTTCCCGCCACCTGCAACGGCACTATCCAACGAGGTAGCCAGGCCATGATTGATCAGACAGTCGTAGAACTGTCGCGGCTGCAATTCGCTCTGACCGCGATGTACCACTTCCTATTCGTACCGCTCACGCTTGGCCTGTCCTTCATGGTGGCCATCATGGAAAGCGTGTACGTCATGACCCGCAAGCAGGTCTGGCGGCAGATGACCCTGTTCTGGGGCACCCTGTTCGGCATCAACTTCGCCATCGGCGTGGCCACCGGCCTGGTGATGGAGTTCCAGTTCGGCATGAACTGGTCGTACTACAGCCACTACGTAGGTGACATCTTCGGTGCGCCGCTGGCCATCGAAGGCCTGATGGCGTTCTTCCTGGAAGCGACCTTCATCGGCCTGTTCTTCTTCGGCTGGAAGCGCCTGAGCCCGGTCAAGCACCTCACCGTGACCTGGCTGATGGCGCTGGGCACCAACCTGTCGGCGGTGTGGATCCTGATCGCCAACGGCTGGATGCAGAACCCGACCGGTGCGGTGTTCAATCCGGAAACCATGCGCATGGAAGTGGTCGACTTCGCCGCGGTGCTGCTGAACCCGGTGGCGCAGGCCAAGTTCGTGCATACCGTTAGTGCCGGTTACGTGACCGGTGCGATCTTCGTGATGTCGATCAGCGCCCTGTACCTGCTGCGCAACAAGCACAGGGACATGGCCCGCCGTTCGTTCGCGGTGGCCGCAGCCTTCGGCCTGCTGTCCTCGCTGTCGGTGGTGGTGCTGGGTGACGAGAGCGGTTATGCCGCCAGCGAACACCAGAAGATGAAGCTGGCCGCAATCGAAGCGATGTGGGAAACCGAGCGTGCACCGGCTGACTTCACCGCCTTCGGCATTCCCAACCAGGACACCCATACCAACGATTACGCGATCAAGATCCCGTACCTGATGGGCCTGATCGCCACCCGTTCGCTGGACCAGCCGATTCCGGGCATCCTCGAACTGGTGGATCGTGCAGAGCACCGCATCCGTGGTGGCCAGATCGCCTACGGCGCACTGGAACGGGTGAAGAAGGACAAGAACGACCTCGAAGCACGGGAAATGTTCGACCGCCATTGGCAGGATCTCGGCCATGGCCTGCTGCTGAAGCGCTACCGCGAAGACATCCTCAACGCGACACCGGAGGAAATCTCCAAGGCGGCGATGGATACCGTGCCACGCGTAGCGCCGCTGTTCTGGACCTTCCGCATCATGGCCGGGCTGGGCTTCTACCTGATCGCCTTCTTCGCGCTGGCCTTCTACTACTCGTGCCGCAACAACTTCCAGGACAAGCGCTGGTTCCTGAAGCTGGCCGTGTGGAGCCTGCCGGCGCCGTGGATCGCGATCGAATGCGGTTGGTTCGTGGCCGAGTACGGCCGGCAGCCTTGGGCGGTTGATGGCGTACTGCCCACCTTCTATGCGGCATCGGGCCTGGCACTGCATGAAATCCTGACCACGCTGGCGGTGTTCACCAGCCTGTACACGGTGCTGCTGATCATCGAAATCAAGCTGATGCTGAAGGCGGTCCGCAAGGGTCCTGATGACATCCTGCCGACGCTGCAGGCCGACATCCGCCCTGTTTCCCCCAATGCCGTTGCCCCCGGCCAGGCCTGAGGCAGGAGAATCCAGATGGAATTCATTGCACTTGATTACACCACGCTCCGCGTGATCTGGTGGCTGCTGCTCGGCATCCTGCTGGTCGGCTGGGCCGTGATGGATGGTTTCGACCTTGGTGTCGGCACCCTGCTGCCGTTCGTGGCCAAGACCGACGAAGAACGCCGGCTGGTGATCAACACCGTCGGCCCGGTCTGGGAAGGCAACCAGGTCTGGTTGGTGCTGGGTGGCGGCGCGATCTTCGCCGCATGGCCGCCGCTGTATGCGGTCAGCTTCTCCGGCTTCTACCTGGCGGTGTTTGCGATGCTGTTCGGGCTGATCCTGCGCCCGGTCGGCTTCAAGTACCGCAGCAAGCTGCCGTCCAAGCGCTGGCGCGACAACTGGGACCGCGTGCTGTTCGTTGGTGGCCTGCTGCCGGGCCTGATTGCCGGCGTCGCGGTGGGCAACGTGCTGCTGGGTGTGCCGTTCCATTTCGATGACACGCTGCGCGTGACCTACACCGGTTCGTTCTTCGGCCTGCTCACGCCGTTCGCGCTCATCGCCGGCCTGATCAGCGTGGCCATGCTGGTATCGCACGGTGCAGCCATGCTGGTGCTCAAGACCGACGGCCCGGTGGCCGAACGTGCAGCGCGCTACGGCAGCATCGCCGCCATCATCAGCTTCGTGTTGTTCGCCGCTGCCGGCGCCTGGGTGGCCTTCGGCCTGCCGGGCTACCAGATCACCTCGCAGGTGGTGACCGACGGGCCGACCAATCCGCTGTTGAAGACCGCCGAACTGGGTACCGCTGCTGGTGGTTGGCTGCGCAACTACAGCAGCATGCCGGCAACGCTGGTGTTCCCGGTGCTGGGCCTGCTGGGTGCGCTTGCCAGTGCGGTCCTGCTGCGCGCGCGTCGTGGCGGCCTGGCCTTCATCGCCTCGGGCGCGTCCATTGCCGGCATCATCCTCACCGTCGGTTTTGCGATCTTCCCGTTCCTGCTGCCGTCCTCCAGCCAGCCCACTTCCAGCCTGACCGTCTGGGACAGTTCGTCCAGCCACCTCACGCTGTGGGTCATGCTGCTGGCCACGGCCATCTTCCTGCCGATCATCCTCGCCTACACCACCTGGGTGTACCGCGTGCTGAAGGGCAAGACGACGGTCGAGGACATGGACGACAACCCCAACGCGTACTGATTGCCCGTGTGCCGGCCCAGGGTCGGCACACCCCTCGCACACAGGAGATTGACCATGTGGTATTTCGCTTGGATTCTCGGCGCTGGCCTGGCTTCGGTCGTGGCCATCCTCAACGGGATGTGGTTCGAAGCACGCGAAAGCGCGCGCGCCGACAAGGAAGTGCGTTGAAACTGTAAAAAAGGGTTGCCGGAACGGCCTTCACACCGTATTCTTGGCGGCTCCTTCGGGGTGTAGCTCAGTCTGGTAGAGCGCTACGTTCGGGACGTAGAGGTCGCAGGTTCGAATCCTGTCTCCCCGACCACTTCGGTGGTCGCATTGAAGCCTGGTGAAGTCTTCCAGGCTTTTTTGTTCCCGCAGGAGTCGCTGTCACGGCAGCGAAGCAGAACGGTCTTCCCCCTTGCCGCCATCGGGGGAAATGGCTAGAATAGGCGGCTCCCTTCGGGGTGTAGCTCAGTCTGGTAGAGCGCTACGTTCGGGACGTAGAGGTCGCAGGTTCGAATCCTGTCTCCCCGACCACTTCGGTGGTCACCAAGAAGCCTGGAAGACATCACTGTCCTCCGGGTTTTTTTGTGCCTGCAATCCGGGACACCCGGCTACGCCGTCGTCAGCCACGTGCCGCCCCGCACCGGGGTCGAGGACCTGACGCGGCCGGCCACGTACAATGGCCGCCACTCCCCCACCTGCCACACCGGCCCTGTCCGGTGCGGGCGCTGCACGTCACCTGCGCGGCGTGCGCCACCTGCAAGGAACACCGCATGACGTCCCCCACCTCCCCTTCGCCATCATTGCTGCACGGTCGCCTGCTGGCGTTCGCCGCGATCCTGCTGGCAGCGGTCAACCTGCGTACTGCGGTCACCTCGATCACTCCGCTGCTGGACGTGCTGGGCCAGCAGTTCGGCTTCGGCACCACCATGACCGGTGTGCTGGGCATGCTGCCGACCGCCTCGTTCGCACTGTTCGGCGTCGCCACGCCGGCGCTGGCACGACGCCTGGGCCTTGAGCGCACCACCCTGCTGGCCATGCTGATGGCCGCCACCGGCCTGCTGCTGCGCTCCAGCGCCGGCAATGTCGGCACCCTGCTGCTGGGCTCGGTGATCGCACTGGCCGGCATGGGCATCGGCAACGTGGTGGTGCCGCCGCTGGTGAAGCGCTACTTCGCCAACAAGGTCGGCACCATGAGCACGCTGTACATCAGCGTGCTGCAGCTGGGCACGATGATGCCGGCGCTGCTGGCGGTGCCGGTGGCCAACGCCGCAGGCTGGCGGGTGTCGCTGGGCATGTGGGCGTTGCTGGCGCTGGCGGCGACCCTGCCGTGGCTGTTGCTGGCGCGCCGTGCACCGAAACCGGTGCTGGACAGCAACGACCCCACCGTGCAGCCGCACGGCAGGGTCTGGCGCACGTCACTGGGCTGGAGCATGACGCTGATGTTCGGCATGACTTCGCTGATGACCTATTCGATGTTCACCTGGCTGCCGCGCATCGTGGTCGAAGCCGGTGCCACGCCCGCCTTCGGTGGGGTGATGGTGGCGGTGTTTTCGGCATTGGGCCTGCTGCCTTCGCTGGTGATCCCATCACTGGCGGTCCGCCTGCAGAACCCGTTCCCGCTGGTGCTGATCGGCTTTTCCGCTTTCGTCATCGCCTTCGCTGGCCTGCTGTTCGCGCCGATGAAGGCGCCGTTGCTGTGGGCCTGCCTGCTGGGCGTCGGGCCGTCCACGTTCCCGCTGGCGCTGACCCTGATCAATCTACGTACGCGCACCCCCACCGGCTCGGCCGCCTTGTCCGGCTTCATGCAGGGCGTGGGCTACAGCTTCAGCTGCCTGGGCCCGTTCCTGGTCGGCTGGCTGCATACCGTCAGCGAGGGCTGGACCCTGCCCTTCGCATTCCTGTTCGGCTGCGCGGTGCTGATGCTGTGCGCCTCGTGGGTGGCCTGCAAGCCGCGCAAGCTGGAAGACCTGTGGTGACCGCCCCGGCTGCCTGACGCCCGCCGCCGTGAAGCTGGACCCACACACCCCACTACCGCGACCTACACACCGCCACCGCAGCGGGTGACGTAGCGTGTCCAAAGCTGACCCGGTTCGCGTCCCGAACCGGGCGCGGCTTGGGGTGCCGGACAGCCCGGGGACGTGCCGTGCTGCCGCTCCCTTGCCGCCGGAGCAATCAAAAAATACCTTTTTCAACAATGAGTTGCAGAAAGGTTGGCCGATCCTTCACGGACTTTCCGTCAATCTGGTACGGACCGCAACTGCCTGCATCGGCAAAGCGTCAGCTACAGTTGGCATGTGATGTGCGTCACACTTTAAGCACATCGTTCAGGTATGGATGCTTAGGGGGGTCTCATGGTTGTCTACCGTCCGCTGGCGTTCTGCGTCGGCCTGGCCTGCGCCACTCTGGCGTCCTGGGCTGATGCGGCGCCGCCGCCCACCGCGACCACGCGCGCCGAACGGCTCGCCGAAATCGGCCACTACCGTGACCAGGCACGCTGGGTCGATGCCCTGGCAGCGATCGAGCGCGCGCAGCTACGCGAGCCCGACGACGACCTGCTGTACAAGCTGCAGGTATTGACCCTGGGCGACATCGGCAATGCCCATCGCGCCTGGCGGCTTTACCAGGCCCGGCCCAACCTGTTCGACCAGGACCAGAAGACGCAGCTGGAAGCCAATTACGTGGCCAAGCTGGTCAACTGGAGCCTGGCCTACGGGGAAACAGAAGACACCCGGCTGGACGAGGCCGAGGCGTCGCTGGCGGAAATGGAGCAGTACGTCGAGCGCGATGGCACCGCGCAGGGGCAGGCGCCGCTGCGGATCCGCATGGACCGGCTGATCCTGCTCAACCGCCTGGCCCGTCACGCGCAGGTGCGCGACGAAGCCCGGGCGCTGCAGCGCGAGGGCCATGCCCTGCCCGATTACGTGCTGCCAGCGGTCGGCGATTCGCTGATGTCCACCCAGAATCCGGAAGAGGCCATCCCGTTGCTGGAGGCCGCCGCGAAGAACGATCCCTCGCGCTTCCAGTCGCGCTCGGAGCTGGCCTATGCCTACCTGGAGACCGAGCAGGCGGAGAAGGCGGTGGGCTACCTGCAGGCGTGGCAGAAGGATGAACCGGCATGGCGCTGGGGCGGTGGCAAGACACCCTTCCAGAACTGGGCGCGCTACGAAGCCGATCTGAACCTGGCGATGGTGCGGGCCTACAGCGGCGATCTGCCCACGGCCCAGCGCGAGCTGGAAGCGCTGGTCGACGTCGGCCCGGGCAATGGCAGCCTGCAGACCTCGCTGGGCAGCGTCTATCAGATGCGCGGCTGGCCACGGCGCGCACTGGAACGCCACCAGATGGCCTACACCCTGGACCCGCGTGACATCGCGCCGCGGCTGGGCATGTACGAATCCTACGTGCAGCTGCAACGCGACGACCTGGCGCGACCGCTGCATGACGATCTGCTGGCCCGCTATCCAAGCCAGCCGTCGGTGCAGCGCATGCACCGCGACTGGCGCGCGCATCGCGGCTGGCAGCTGTTGGCCAAGGTCGAGGGCGGCCGCAGTTCCGGCGGTGGCGGCACCTCGCCGCTGGGTAACGACGACCTGCACTACGGCATGGAAGTCGCCTCGCCGGTTCTCAACGACCGCTGGCGCCTGTTCGCCTTCGCCGACCGCCGTTCGGTCACCTTCCAGGATCAGGATATCGATCCGCTGTGGATCGGTGCCGGCGTGCGCTACCGCTTCGACCGCGTCGATGCCGAGGCGGCGGTGCTGCGCCCCAACGACAGCATCGGCGACACCGGCCTGCGCGGCGGATTCGGCTGGCAGTTCAACGACCGCTGGCACGCCGGCGTAACGGCCGCCCGCAATGACCCGGAAGCCTCGATGCAGGCACGCGTCGCCGGCATCACCGCCGACAGCGTCGCCGTTGCCGTGGATTACACGCGCAACGAACGCACGCACTGGAGCATCGGTGGCAGCCAGTTCCGTTACGACGATGGCAACCGCCGCGACACGCTGAACAGCGCGATCGAACAACGGCTGTTGACCCGCCCCCGCCTGTTGATCGATGGCCTGGGCAGTGTCTACACCAGCCGCGGCAACCGCGACGATGCGCCGTACTTCAACCCCTCGCGGGATCGTTCGGTGGAAGTGGGCCTGCGCATCGACCAGCAGTTGTGGCGCCACTACGAGCGCCACTTCCGCCATCGCCTGACGGTGTCCGTTGGAAACTACTGGCAGGAAGGCTTTGGCAGTTCAATCATTCCGACCGTGGCCTATCGCCACGAATGGCAGTTCGATCAGGGGCGGATCCTCGAGTACGGCGTGAGTTGGTCGCGACCGGTCTACGACGGCCAACGTGAACGACATATCGGCTTCGATGCCGCGCTGCGCTGGGGAGAATGAGATGGGACGGATGCTTCGCAACCTGACGACCGTACTGCTGCTGGCGCTGCTGTTCCTCGCCCTGCCCGCCGCAGCCCAGCGCGCCCGCTCGGCCGCGGAACTGGACGCGGCCGACAACGGCCTGCTGGTCCTCAGCTATCACGACGTGCGCGATGATGTGCTGGAGAAGTCCGATGCCGACGCCTACGCGGTCAGCACGCAGAACTTCGCCGCACACCTGGACTGGCTGTCCGCCCATGGCTATCACCCGGTCTCGCTGTCGCAGCTGATCAAGGCCTCGCGCGGAGAAGCAAAACTGCCGCCGCGGCCGGTGCTGCTGACCTTCGACGACGGCCTGCGCAGCGTGTACAGCCGTGTCTATCCACTGCTGCGTGCGTACAACTATCCGGCGCTGGTGGCGGTGATCACCGACTACGTGGACATGGCACCGGGCCGCACCATCGACTACGGCTACCGTCCGTTCGGCCATGACGATTTCCTGACCTGGGACCAGCTGCGCGAGATGCAGGCCAGCGGCCTGATCGAACTGGCCAGCCATACCGACAACCTGCACCACGGCGTGCAGTCCAACCCGCAGGGCAACCAGACCCCGGCGGTGATCACCCGCATCTACGACCCGACGGCGCAGCGCTATGAAAGCACGCAGGAGTACGAGAAGCGCCTGCGCGACGATCTCGGCCGCAGCGTGCAGCGCATCGAAAAGGAACTGGGCGTACGTCCGAAAGCGATCGTCTGGCCGTATGCCGCCTACAACCAGTTGAGCAACGACATCGCCGAGCAGCTGGGCATGCCGGTGTCCTTCGACCTGGAAGGACGCAGCACGCCGGTAACCGCCGACCTGCACGGCCTTGCACGCCTGCTGGTGACCAGCAATCCAAACGTCACCTCGCTGGCCTTCGAGCTGCGTCGCAACGTCAACCTGGACGGTACCCGTGCCCTGCAGATCGATCTGGATTCGGTCTACGACAGCGACCCTGCACAACAGGCGCGCAACCTGGATGCCCTGATCGAACGCGTGAAGCGGATCGGCCCGACCCATGTCTACCTGCAGGCCTTCGCCGACCCGGACGGCAACAACACCGCCGATGCCCTGTACTTCCCGAACCGGCACCTGCCGATGCGCGCGGACCTGTTCAACCGCGTCGCCTGGCAGCTGAAAACCCGCGCCGGGGTGAAGGTCTACGCGTGGCTGCCGGTGCTGGGCTATGAACTGCCCGACGCTGCGCAGCGTGCGGCGCTGGGCATCCAGAGCCCGGAACGCGATGGCATGTACCGCCTGGATTTCACCAAGCCGCAGGCACGGCAGATCATCAAGGACATCTACGAAGACCTGGCGATCAATTCGTACTTCGAAGGCCTGTTGTTCCACGATGACGGCTACGTACGCGATACCGAGCTGGCGCAGCTGCCACAGGAAGGCAGCGACGGTGGCCGCACCCAGGCGCTGATCGATTTCACCCTGGAACTGCGTGACAGCGCACAACGCTGGCGCCCCAAGCTGGGCACCGTGCGCAACCTGTACGCACAGCCGGTGCTGGAACCGCAGAGCGCGGCGTGGTTCGCCCAGCGCTTGGACCTGTTCAACCAGGCCTACGACCGCACCGCGCTGATGGCGATGCCGTGGATGGAAGGCAGCCGCCGTCCCCAACGCTGGATGGACCGCCTGGTGGTGGCAGTGCGCGAGCACGACCCGGACCTGAAGCACACGATGTTCGAGCTGCAGACCGTGGACTGGCGCACGCAGACGCCGATCAGCGGCGAACAGCTGCGCGCGCAGATCCGTCGCCTGCAGGCCCAGGGCGTGCGTCATTTCGCGTGGTACCCGGACGATTTCATTGCCGACAAGCCGTCGACCCAGGATGCACGCGCGGCGATGTCCGCGCGCAACTTCCCGTATCCGGAGAAGTGACGTGGACATGAACCCGTGGCTCAACGCCATGTTCCAGTTCGCCTTCTTCTACCCCATGGTGATGGCGTTCTTCTGGATGTCCGGTGGCCTGTACTATTTCTTCCGCCGTGAGCGGAAGTCGCGCCCGCGCAACGATCCACCGCCCATGGCGGAGTATCCGTTCGCCAGCCTGTTGATCCCGTGCCACAACGAATCGGCGAACCTGGACGACACCCTCGGCGCGGCATTGGCCCAGCGCTATCCGGACTTCGAAGTGATCGCCATCAACGATGGCAGCAGCGACGACACCGGCGCCCGCCTGGACGCGCTTGCGGCCCTGCACCCACGCCTGCGGGTGGTCCATCTGGACCGCAACCTTGGCAAAGCAAATGCGCTGCGCATGGGCGCCCTGGCTGCGCGTTCGGAGTATCTGGTGTGCATCGATGGCGATGCCATGCTGGAAGAGTTCGCCATGCACTGGATGGTCTGGCACCTGACCAGCGGTCCGCGCGTGGGCGCGGTGACCGGCAACCCGCGCATCCGCAACCGCTCCACCCTGCTCGGCCGCCTGCAGGTGGCGGAGTTCTCGTCGATCATCGGCATGATCAAGCGCGCCCAACGCGTTTACGGCCGCATCTTCACGGTGTCCGGGGTCATCGCCGCGTTCCGTCGCACGGCCCTGCACCGCATCGGCTACTGGGCCGATGACATGGTCACCGAGGACATCGACATCAGTTGGCGGCTGCAGCTGGATCATTGGGACATCCGTTACGAGCCCAACGCGCTGTGCTTCATCCTGATGCCTGAAACCCTGAAGGGACTGTGGCGGCAGCGCCTGCGCTGGGCGCAGGGCGGTGTGGAAGTGCTGCTGCGCCACGGCTCCTCGTTGTTCAGCTGGCGCAAGCGGCGCATGTGGGGCGTGCTGCTGGAATACATCCTCAGCGTGCTGTGGGCCTACACCATGCTCGCGATCATCCTGCTGTGGGCACTGGGCAAGTTCATCCCGGTGCCGCCGCAGTTGTACATCGACACGTTGCTGCCGCAATGGCATGGCGTGATTCTGGCGCTGGTCTGCCTGCTGCAGTTTGCCAGCAGCCTGATCATCGACAGGCGTTACGAAACGCATATCGGCCGCAACTATTTCTGGGTCATCTGGTACCCGATGGCGTACTGGTTGATCAGTCTGTTCACCACGCTGGTGGCGCTGCCCAAGACCCTGCTCAGGCGGCGTGGCAAGCGTGCAACCTGGGTCAGCCCAGACAGGGGTATCCGATGAACGCACATCGCCAGACGGCGGCCAGCAGGCCGTCCAACCGCTTCGACTCGCGCCTGATCCAGAAACCGCGCAAGCAGCCCCGTCTGCAGCGCACCGCCTGGGGGTTTGTGACCCTGGCGTTCTGGGGGTTCTACTTCTATCTATGGGCGCCGCTGATCACCCTGGTGTCCTGGGTGCTGGGTGGGCAGCAGGCGTGGCTGCAACTGTACGAGCGCAAGCAGCAGCTGGATCCGTTCGTGATCATCGCCCTGCCGGTGATCCTGGCCGGCTGCGCGCTGCTGCTGATCGCCTGGGCCGAATACAACCGCTACCGCTTCGCCGGCAGGGAACGGCGCAACCCACGCGAGGACGCCAGCCGCTCGGAGATCGCCCGTTCGCTTGGCGCCAGTGATCAGCTCGCCGAACAGATGTTCAATGCGAAGGCCATCACCCTGCACATGGATGAGCATGCGCGGCCGCTGGGCATGACTGCACAGCTGTTGCGGTAAGGGGGTTCGGCCGGGCTGCGCCCGGCACCCTGCAGAGGCAACGGCAACAGCCGAAGCAACAGCAACAGCAACAGCAACAGCAACAGCTGGCATTCCGTGGGATGGTGGGGCGGTATGGGCAGGCAGGACACGCCGTAAACCCATCCATGGGGGCTCGATGGCGCCATCCATGGCGCCAACGGTCCTGCCTACCCATACCGCCCCACCTCTGACAGATTTCCGCAATCTGGTAGATCCACGCCATGCGTGGATGAATTTCCATCGGAATCGAATATTTCGAATTCGGAATGAAAAACATCCACGCATGGCGTGGATCTACGTGTCGACCAAGGTCGACACCTACCAACAGCAGCACAGTACGTCGTTCCGACAGCTCGCGGAAATCTGTCGAAGGCGGGGTGGGTCCGGTTGCGGGGGTGTAAGCGCCATGGATGGCGCGCCCAAGCCTACAGGGACGTACTTGCGGCGTCCCCCGC
>NZ_WKEE01000077.1:0-18763 GCF_021605635.1 Stenotrophomonas sp. PA-6-5C | reverse complement strand
GCTTGATCGCGGTCAGCGGGGTCACTTCGGACGGCTTGAAGACCATCGCGTTGCCGGCGGCCAGCGCCGGGGCCGACTTCCACATGGCGATCTGGATCGGGTAGTTCCAGGCGCCGATGCCGGCGACCACGCCCAGCGGCTCGCGGCGGGTATAGAAGAAGCTCGATTCGCGCAGCGGCAGCTGGATGCCTTCGATGGCGGTGGCCAGGCCGGCGTAGTACTCCAGCACGTCGGCGCCGGTGACGATGTCCACGGTGGTGGTTTCGGCCAGCGCCTTGCCGGTATCCAGGGTTTCCAGGTGGGCCAGCTCGTCATTGCGCTCGCGCAGGATCTCGACGGCGCGGCGCAGGATGCGCGAGCGCTCCATCGCGGTCATCGCTGCCCACACCTTCTGGCCTTCGCTCGCGCTTTCAACCGCGCGCTCGACATCGGCCTGGCTGGCGATCTGCACGTCGGCCAGCACCTGGCCGTTGGCCGGGTTGATGGTCTGGAAGGTCTTGCCACTGGTGGCGTCGACGCGGCGGCCGTGGATGTAGAGCTGTTGCACGGGCAGGGTGGTCATCGGCGTACTCCTGGAAGGGGTGGGGCGGGGTCGTGGCGCGCTCAGGGCGCGTTGGCCTGCAATTGGAAATCGATGTAGCCGTAGGCGATGCGACGGGCCTTGTCGGCGTTGAAATCACCGCCGACCAGGCTGCCGCGCAGCCACAGGCCGTCGATCATCGCGGCCAGTCCGCGTGCGGACAGGCGTGCCTGCGCGTGCGGCAGCTGGCGGTTGAACTGGTGGCAGAGGTTGGAGAACAGTCGCTGGTCGTTGGCACGCTGCAGCCGGGTCAGTTCCGGCTGGTGCATGCTCGCGGCCCAGAACGTCAGCCATACACGCATGGCGGTCCCGTTGGTCTGGCTGTCGTCGAAGTTGCCATCGACGATGGCGCGAAGCTGTGAACGTGCGTCATCGGGCGCGGCGTCGCGATAGCGGGCGACGGCGGCCTTCAGCTCGCGCAGGATCTGCCGCATCGCGGCATTGAGCAGGCCGTCCTTGTCGCCGAAGTAGTGGGCGACGATGCCGCTGGACAGGCCGGCCTTCTTTGCGATGGTGGCGACGGTGGCATCGGCCATGCCGATCTCGTCGATGGTCTGGAAAGTGGCCCGGATCAACTGCTCGCGGCGGACCGGTTCCACGCCTTTCTTCGGCATTGTCTCTCCACGGATTGCGACCCGGGAAACCGGGCTGGTAAAGATCATACTTTTTATTGATTGAACGTTCAATCAATAAACCCTACGATGCCGGTCGCGCCCCCACGCCATGGGCCCGGTTTCCGGTCCGGCCCCGCCCATGTGCCCCCCTGGACTGATGAGACGACCCCATGTCTTCCCTGGCTCATCCCAAGCGCTCGCCCCTGCGCTTGAACCGTTTCGTGTTCTTCAGTTCGTCGGTCTCCATCGGCATCCTCGGTGCGTTGACCGTCTTCTTCCCCGAGGCCAGCGAGCACTGGCTGCAATGGGCGCAGGCCGAGGTCTCGGCGGCGTTCGGCTGGTGGTACATGCTGTTGATCGTGGCCTGCCTGGGCTTCGTGCTGTGGCTGGCGTTCTCGCCGTATGGCCGCATCCGCCTGGGCCATAACGAGGAATCGCCCGCCTTCGGCTACGTGGCCTGGGTATCAATGCTGTTCTCGGCCGGCATCGGCATCGCGCTGCTGTACTACGGTGCCTACGAACCGCTGGACCACTTCCTCAACCCGCCCGGGCAGCCCGGCGGAACCGTTGCGGCCGGCCGCGAAGCGATGGTGCTGACCTTCCTGCACTGGGGCCTGCACGGCTGGGCGCTGTACGCGCTGGTCGGCGTGGCGCTGGGCTATTTCGCCTATCGCCGCAACCTGCCGCTGGCGCTGCGTTCGGCGCTGTACCCGATCTTCGGCGAGCGCATCCATGGCCGCATCGGTGACATGGTCGATGGCTTCGGCATCCTGGCGACGCTGATCTCGATGGTCACCAACCTCGGCATCGGTGCGCTGGTGGTGCAGTCCGGCCTGGTCTACCTGTTCCGCATCCCGGATACGCCGCAGGTGCTGGTGGCGATCGTGCTGGTGATGATGGTCGTGGCCACCATCGGCGTCGTTGCCGGTGTGGAGAAGGGCATCGCCTGGCTGTCCAACCTCAACGTGCGCCTGCTGTGCCTGCTGCTGCTGTTCGTGCTGGTGACCGGGCCGACCCTGCACCTGTTCGATGGCCTGGTGCAGAACACCGGCGACTATCTGGGCGCGTTCGTGCGCAAAAGCTTCGACATGTACCTCAATGACCCGAAGGGGCGTGAGTGGATGGGCTCGTGGACGCTGTTCTACTGGGCGTGGTGGATTGCCTGGGCACCGTTCGTGGGCCTGTTCGTGGCGCGCATCTCGCGTGGCCGCACCATTCGTGAAGTGATCATGGGCGTGCTGCTGATCCCGCTCGGCTTCGCCCTGGCGTGGCTGTCGATCTTCGGCAACACCGCCATCGATCTTGTGCTGAACCATGGCCAGGCAGCACTGGGCGAAGTGGCCCAGCATGATGCGGCGATGACCCTGTTCAAGCTGCTGGAGTATCTGCCTGCAGCGCCGTACATCGCCGGTGCGGCGGTGGTGATTGGTTTCGTGTTGTTCCTGACCCCGGTCGATTCGGGCACGCTGATGATCGCCAACCTGTGCACGCGCCGCGTTGATGATGGCGTGGAGGATGGGCATGACGCGCCGATCTGGCTGCGCGTGTTCTGGGCGGCGGGCATCACCGTGGCCAGCGTCGGCCTGCTGCTGGCCGGCAACTTCAGCGCGATGCAGACGGCGGTGGTGCTGTGCGGCCTGCCGTTCTCGTTCATCCTGGCGTTCTACATGTGGGGCCTGTTGAAGGCGCTGCGTACCGACCCGGATGCGCCGCGGCGGTAGGTAGCGCCGGGCCTTGCCCGGCTAGGCCAAAGAAAAGGGCCGGATCTGCGAGGATCCGGCCCTTCTTCTTGTAGAGCCGAGCCCATGCTCGGCTGATGCTGTGGCGATGTAGCCGAGCGCGGGCTCGGCTCTACAGTTGATGCGTTACTTGCTGGCCAGCTGGCGCAGCACGTACTGCAGCAGGCCACCATGACGGAAGTACTCCACTTCCTTCGGGGTCAGCAGCATCACCGACACTTCGAAGGTCTTCTTCGTGCCATCAGCCTTGGTCGCGGTGACCGTGGCGCGCTTGCTGGCGCCATCCTGCAGGCCGGTGACATCGATCACTTCCGAACCATCCAGGCCCAGCGACTGTGCGTTTTCGCCGTTGCGGAACTGCAGCGGCAGCACGCCCATGCCGACCAGGTTCGAACGATGGATGCGTTCGAAACTTTCGGCGATGACCGCCTTCACGCCCAGCAGCAGGGTGCCCTTGGCTGCCCAGTCGCGTGAGGAGCCGGTGCCGTATTCCTTGCCGGCCAGCACCACCAGCGGCACCTTGTCGGCCTTGTACTTCATCGCCGCGTCATAGATCGCCAGCTTTTCCGGCTGGCCGCCGTTGGCCGGGTAGTACAGGGTGTTGCCGCCTTCTTCGCCACCGAACATCAGGTTCTTGATGCGGATGTTGGCGAAGGTGCCGCGGACCATCACGTCATCGTTGCCACGGCGGCTGCCGTAGCTGTTGAAGTCGGCCGGCTGCACGCCGCGTTCCTGCAGGAAGCGGCCCGCCGGCGAATCCTTCTTGATGTTGCCGGCCGGGGAGATGTGGTCGGTGGTGATCGAATCGCCGAACAGGCCCATCACCCGCGCGCCGTGCACGTCATCGATGGTGCCGACCTGCATGGTCATGCCATCGAAGTACGGCGGGTTCTTGATGTAGGTGGAGGCATCGCTCCATTCGTACAGATCACCGTCCGGCGAGGCGATGGTGTTCCAGCGGGTATCGCCCTTGAACACGTCCGCGTAGTTCTGCTTGAACATCTCCGGGCCGACGGTAGCGGCGATGACGTCGCCGATTTCCTTGTTGCTCGGCCAGATGTCGCGCAGGTACACCGGCTGGCCATCGCTGCCGGTGCCCAGCGGTTCGGTGGTCAGGTCGATATCGGTGGTGCCGGCGATGGCGTAGGCCACCACCAGCGGCGGGCTGGCCAGGTAGTTCATCTTCACTTCGGGGTGCACGCGGCCCTCGAAGTTGCGGTTGCCCGACAGCACCGAGGTCACCACCAGGTCGCCACTGGCGATGCCGGCGCTGACTTCGGTCGGCAGCGGGCCGGAGTTGCCGATGCAGGTGGTGCAGCCATAGCCGACCACATAGAAGCCGATCTTCTCCAGCTCGGTGAGTACACCGGCCTTTTCCAGATAGTCGGTGACCACACGCGAGCCTGGGCCGAGCGAGGTCTTGACCCACGGCTTGCGGTCCAGGCCCTTGGCGGCCGCGTTGCGGGCCAGCAGGCCGGCGCCGATCATCACCGCTGGGTTGGAGGTGTTGGTGCACGAGGTGATCGCGGCGATGACCACTGCGCCATCCTTCAGCCGCACCTTCCTGCCGTCCATCTCGATGTCGGCGTAGCCCTTGGCCAACTGCTCGTTGCCCACGGCGGCGCCGCCGCCTTCATTGACGAAGGTGGACACATCCTCGCTGCGCTTGTCACGGTTGGCGGTCATGCCGACCAGCGCGTCGCGGTAGTTCTTCTGCACGTCTTCCAGCAGCACGCGGTCCTGCGGGCGCTTGGGCCCAGCCAGCGAGGGCTTCACCGTGCCCATGTCCAGTTCCAGCGTGGTGCTGTACTGAGCGTGCGGGCTGTTGGCGTCGTGCCACAGGCCCTGTGCCTTGGCATAGGCTTCAACCAGCGCGATCTGCTCTTCGCTGCGACCGGACAGGCGCAGGTAGGTCAGTGATTCATTGTCGATCGGGAAGATGCCGCAGGTGGCGCCGTATTCCGGGGCCATGTTGCCGATGGTCGCGCGGTCGGCCAAGGGCAGGTGCTGCAGGCCGTCGCCATAGAACTCGACGAACTTGCCGACCACGCCGAGCTTGCGCAGCATCTGGGTGACGGTCAGCACCAGGTCGGTGGCGGTGGCGCCTTCGGGCAGCTTGCCGGTCAGCTTGAAGCCGACCACCTGCGGAATCAGCATCGACGAGGGCTGGCCGAGCATGGCGGCCTCGGCCTCGATGCCGCCCACGCCCCAGCCGAGCACGCCGATGCCGTTGATCATCGTGGTGTGGCTGTCGGTGCCGAACACGGTGTCGGGGTAGGCGATGGCCTTGCCGTCCTTGTCCGCGGTCATCACCACGCGGGCCAGGTTTTCCAGGTTGACCTGGTGGACGATGCCGGTGTTGGGCGGCACCACCTTGAAGTTGTCGAAGGCCTTCTGGCCCCAGCGCAGGAAGCCGTAGCGTTCCTGGTTGCGCTGGAACTCGATCTTGCCGTTGAGGTCCAGTGCGTCGGGCTTGCCGAACACGTCCACCTGCACCGAGTGGTCGATGACCAGTTCGGAGGGGATCAGCGGATTGATCTGTTCGGGGCGGCCGCCCAGCTTGACCACCGCATCGCGCATCGCGGCCAGGTCGACCACGCAGGGCACGCCGGTGAAGTCCTGCAGCACCACGCGTGCGGGCATGAAGGCGATTTCGGTGTCGGGCTCTGCGCTGGGCTGCCAGCGGGCGACGGCCTCGATGTGATCCTTGCCGACGGTGACGCCGCCATCCTCGTGCCGGAGCAGATTCTCCAGCAGGATCTTCATCGAGTAGGGCAGGTGGGAGATGTCGAAGCGCTGGCCCAGCTTGGGCAGGCTGAAGTAGTCGTAGGTCTTGCCGCCGACATTCAGCTGGCTGCGGGTGGAGAACGAATCGCTCATGCGGGGTAACTCCTTCTTGCGGATGGCTTGCTCTGGCCCGCACATGAGCGGACCTGCTTGCGTTTGCCGGTGGCGTTCCGGCCGCCGGATCCCCGCCAGTATGGCTGAGCAGGGAAGGGCCGGAACGCCCTTGGCGCAGGACGCAAGGTTACACGGCTGTATGTAGTGCCGATGTCACGGTTCTCAGCACCGCTGCCGATTTTGCAACTTTCTTCATGGCGGCAGCTGGCGAGGCCAACCAAAGTGGACGGTTGATCCCAATGAGGTCCAGCCGATGCTCCTTGAATGTCCGATCGCCCCCCACGAACGCCCGGAGGTGGCTGATGCCGTCAGCGCCCGTAACACGGCCCGGGAGCTGCTTCTGGCCGGTCAGGGGCAGGCCCTGGACGCCCTGTTTGTCAGTCGTGACGACGTGGAGGGGCCGCGGACCGGGCTGGGCTCAGCGCAATGGTTGATGCAGCAGTTGATCGCGCCCTGGCTTGAAGAGGCCCGGTTGATGGAACTACTGCGGGGTTGGATTGCGGAGTGCCCGCAGAGCTACCATGCGTGGCTGGTGCTGGGCGCTGCCTGGGGGCAGACCGCCGCACGCATCCGTTCAGCACGGTGCGCGAACCAGGTGGGCCGCAGTCAGTGGATCGGCGCCGGTCTGGCCAGAGACCACGCAGTAGCCTGCTTCCTGCAGGCGCTGGCCTGTGACCCGCGCGGGCGACAGGCATGGCATCGACTGTTCAGGGTCACGTGCTATCTCGGTGAGCCTCAATGGCTGCTGGATCAGCAGGTCGGCAAAGTGCCGGATGCCTACCCGGACACTGATGGCCATGATGAGCTGATCTGGCGGGCAGGATTGGCGCATGTGGCAACCCTTGGCGGGGCTCTGCAACAGATTCCCAGCCTGCCGGCCTGCCTTGCACCGCGGCTGCCGCACGAGTTCGAGGACGGCAAGATCTACTGGCTGCGGCAGGCATTGGCAGTCAGTCCCAACGACCTGGACTTGCTGGGTGACTATCTCTATTTCCTCTATCCACGCTGGGGAGGAAGTCACGAGCAGATGCAGGGTTTCATCGACGGTCCGATCTGCACGGGTCTGACCGAGGCGCAGCGCAACGATCTGCGCGAGCTGAAGGAAAATGACTGGATCGGGATGATCGACGACAGTGAAGACCCGGAGGACACCGCGCAGGTAAGGGAAAGCCTTGATGCCCTGCTAGCTGCAGACTTGCTGCCGGATACCCGTGTACGTGCGTTGAGGGCCTATACCCGGCACCTTGCCTATCAGGCGCGGACGGAGATGGACGGCGAAGTGTGCTGGAACAAGGCTGAAATGCAGCGCGTGTACGCGATGTTGGTGGAGATGTTCGAGCTGATGCCTTATGCATTCGCCGAGCGGAGTCTGTATACGCTGGAGCAGTGCGTCGCCCATGTTGGAATTGAGGACCGCGCTGGTCTGATGCGCCGCTGCTTGGAGCTTGAAGAGCTCCTGCACAACGATGCGTGTGCGCTGTTGTGGCTGGACGTCGCCCGCCAGTGTGATGCCTTTGGTCTTGCTGGCGATGCGCCCTTGGCGGCTGGCTGCAGGGAAACCCGCTTCGACCTGGCGCTGCGGATGGCGGAGGCGCATGGCACGGATGTGGGCCAGCACGCATTCAATCTGTATGACGGCATCGATTCGGATGCCGGGATCGCATTGTTCGAGCGCCTTGTCGCACGTGGTCACGCGGGTGCCATGCTGGTGTACTCCGGCGAGCTATCGCCAGATGCACCGCCCACCAAGCGCGGTCGTGTGGTCCCGGACGCGGCCCGAAGCGCGGCGCTGCTGGAACAGGCCGCGGCCGCGGATCACCCGGTTGCCCTGTGCAATTGGGGGCTCAGGCGTGCAAAGGCCTTCTATAACGATGGTTGTCCTGAGGCGCGCGCCGAGGCGTTGCGTTGCTATCGGCGGGTCAACGACGTTGCGCTGCCGCACGAAGAGGCATGGTCCTACGCAATGAAGACCCTGGTGCGGATGCTCTGGGAAGGAGCCCCCGAAGAGCAGCATGAGGCGGTGCATACCGTGCTGGTTCGTATCTGGCTGCAGGATGACGCTGATCTGGAGGCGTGGGCATCCAGATTCTTCGCCGATGCCTTCCTTTCGGGCATTGGCGTCGCCGCTAACCGCTGGCTGGCGAGCGTCTGGCTGGAGCGCGCCTGCGAGCGTGAGCCGGACGATCCGGACGTTGCAGATCTGCAGGATCGACTTCAGATGAAGGGGGGCTGGCTGGGTGGCCTGCGCTGGCGCCGCGCAGTTGAACGTGACCGCCATCAGATTGATCCCGTGGCGTATGCGTTGACGTTTGGTGAGGCCCCGCCAAATCCCGATGCAGGCTGACGCGCCATCCTCCCGGCGGTCGGTCCGCCGGATTCGTGAGGCTATGGGTGGGATGCTGGCAGGCACGGCGGGCGTGGTTCTGCTGGCGCTGCCGCTGGCAGTGATCGCGGTACTGCCGTTGACGGCTGTGCTGGCACTGGCCTGGGCCGGGAATGCAGGTTTGCCACTGCCTCACATCATGCTGGCTGCCATGGCCGTGCTTGCGCTGCTGCATCTGTGTGCCGTTGCCCGCATGCTGGCCGGGTACCGGACGACAGCCACCGATGTGGAACCCTGGCCGGTCATGCGGAGAGCCGAGGCACCTGCGCTGTTTGCGGTGTTGGATTCCGTGGCAGCAACGCGGCGGTTGCCATCCATCGATCAGGTCTCGATCCACGATGAGTGCAATGCGTCCATAAGCGTCGAACGTCGCTGGCGGCCGCGGACCATGCCCGTGCTCCGGGTGACACTTGGTTTTCCATTGCTGGTGATGCTCTCTCCCGAGCAGCTGCGTGCGGTCATTGCGCACGAGCTGGGGCACGTCGGGGGAACTCGTGCTGTCCTGCATTCGCTGCTGGCCAGACTGCTGGCAGTGACATCGGGCAACACGCCGCACAATGCCGATACGCGCTACGCACGATCAGTGTGGCGTCTGGTGGCGTGGGTCGGCCGACTCTGTGGCCCGGTGAGCGGGAGATCCTGGCGTCGTCTCTCGCACAGCTGCGAGTACCGTGCCGACCGTGCCGCTGCGCAGTGCTGCGGCGGTGCACGGGTCGCGCAGACGCTGGCCATGATCGGGTTGGCAAAGCATACGCTGTCAACGATTTGGTGGCCGTTGTTCTTCCCCGCTGATGCCACGTCTGCCGCGCCGGAAGGCAGGCCTTTTGCAGGCTTGCTGCTGGGGGACCTGCGCTGGCCGGACGCCAGTGAGCGGAGCTATTTGCTCGACGAGGCCCTGTTGTGCGGTGTCGCGCCGTTGCCGACGCACCCGAGGTTGAGCGACCGGCTTGGCATGCTGGGAGGCAAGAACATGCCGGTGCTGGATCCGATCGGCGAGGGATGCTCGGCGCTGTCAGTGCTGGTGCCCATGCAGACGTCCAGCAGGTTGGCTGATGCGCTTGACCGTCGGTGGCCTGCCGATGTTGCTGACGCCTGGGAGGAGCATGTGGCGCGCTGCGAGCGACTGCGTCAGGAGCGCGACCATCTGCTCTGTCGCAGGAGTACCCAGGTGCTGCCTGCGCGCGCGCTGGAGCGGCTGGGCTGGCTGCAGCGGGAGCTGGCGGATGCGGGGTGCTGGCAGATCCTGAACGATGCATTGGCTTCTGGCGATCAGGATCTCGCTGTTGCGCGGTCAATGCTCATTGAGCGGGCCATTGACTGCGGAGACCGCGCGGCGGCGACGGCGTTGCTTGACCAGGGTGCAGGCCAGTCCATTGACATGGATCGTCATTGCCGTCGGTGGCAGCTGCGTCTTCTGCATGGGGAAGGTGCAGAAGATTCCAGGCTGGCACCGCTGCGCCGTGCCGTGGCCGCCGACGCGCTTGCAGACCATGCCGAGAGCATTGAATGGGACGGCGTTGGGGCCGACAGTATCTTCGAGCCGTTCGAGATGCCCGATCATGTGCTCGAAGACTTCAGGTGTTCGATGCAGCGCGTGCAGGCGATAGCGAGGTCGGTGAGTCTGTTGCGGCAACGTTCGCGGTGGCGGAGCGATCGCCATCGGCTGGTGGTCGTGGTTGTGCCCGATGCAGGCCTTCAGGAAACCCTGCTGGACCGGCTGCGTATCCGCGACAGCCACCAGAGGCTACGTTGCACGCACCTTCTTGAGGCGGTGCAGTTTCCTGGTGGGCTTGCATGGGTGGGCACTGTCGAAATGCCTGACAGCCGGCTTGCGGGTCGCGTCGCGCGAGGCAAGGCCTTTGCCCAGGTGATCTGATGCTGGCCGGACGGGCGCGCTTGCGTCTCAGGCTGTCCTGTTCCACGCGGCCGGCAGGAGACAGACAGGTTCCTGAACGAACACGGCCGGCTGCTGTTTAGGGCGATCCGCTGGAAGACCAGCAACCGCAGGCGCAGCGGGCAGGGCAGGGACGAGAGCACCACCTCCAACACCCGCCTGCAGCTGGCGTTCCAAGTACGTGGCTGGTGGTATGGCCCCTTCGGTATGTATAATTCGTGCATACCGAAGAGGGCATACCCATGGAAGCCACCGTTGCAGAACGCGGACAGATCACCCTGCCCAAGGCGGTGCGTGATGCCCTCGGCCTGACCAAGGGCACCTTGCTGAAGGTCGAGCTGGATGGCAGCCGTATCATCCTGCGCAAGAGCGTGGACGATGCGATCTCACGTGCCCGCGGCAAGTTCGCGCTGGACGGATTCGAATCGTCCGAGGCCGCCGTGCGCGCGGTGCGGGACGAGGAATAAGCCGTGATGATCGCCGTCGATTCACCGGTGCTGGTGGAACTGCTCAGCAATGGCCCGCAGGCCGACGCGGTCGAGGCGATGCTGCGGCAGAGCCTGGTCGGTGGCCGCGTGGTGGTGTGCGGCGCCACCCTGGCGGAAGTCTGCGCTTCGTTGCGCGGCGGTGCCGAAGTGCTTGAAGCGCTGGAAG
Organism: Stenotrophomonas sp. PA-6-5C; assembly: GCF_021605635.1. Lineage (NCBI taxonomy): Bacteria > Pseudomonadati > Pseudomonadota > Gammaproteobacteria > Lysobacterales > Lysobacteraceae > Stenotrophomonas > Stenotrophomonas sp. PA-6-5C. The sequence goes on along the minus strand of NZ_WKEE01000077.1, from coordinate 7,998 downwards.
AAATGGGCGTGCACTTCAATCCGATGGAGGCCAAGTCCGCATTGCGCGCCGGTGAAATGCACCGCCGCCACCGCCAACGCAGCGGCAGCCGCCGCAGCCTGGACGAATTCATGGTCGGCGCCCACGCACTGCTGCAGTGCGATGGCCTGATCACCTGGAACGACACGTTTTACCGCGACTACTTCAAGGGCCTGAAGCTGATCGTGCCGCAAGCCTGAGCCCATTTTTTATTCACCTCACGCATTACCCGGGAGTTGTCATGTTGGAAGCCTACCGCCACCACGTCGCCGAGCGCGCTGCGCTTGGCATCCCGCCCCTGCCGCTGACCGCGCAGCAGACGGCCGATGTCATCGAACTGCTGAAGAACCCGCCGCAGGGCGAGGCCGAGTTCCTGCTCGACCTGCTGACCCACCGCGTGCCGGCCGGCGTCGATGACGCTGCCAAGGTCAAGGCCTCGTACCTGGCCGCGATCGCACTGGGCAGCGAGCAGAACCCGCTGATCAGCCGCGAGCGCGCCACTGAACTGCTGGGCACCATGCTTGGCGGCTACAACGTCGCGCCGCTGGTGCAGCTGCTGGACGACGCCAGCGTCGGCGCCATCGCTGCCGACGCGCTGAAGAAGACCCTGCTGGTGTTCGACGCCTTCCATGACGTGCAGGAAAAGGCCAAGGCCGGCAACGCCAACGCCCAGTCCGTGCTGCAGAGCTGGGCCGATGCCGAGTGGTTCACCAGCAACCCGGAAGTGCCGCAGAGCCTGACCGTCACCGTGTTCAAGGTACCGGGCGAAACCAATACCGACGACCTGTCGCCGGCACCGGATGCGACCACCCGCCCGGACATTCCGATGCACGCCCTGGCGATGCTGAAGAACAAGCGCGACGATGCGCCGTTCACCCCGGAAGAAGACGGCAAGCGCGGCCCGATCCAGCAGATCCTCGACCTGAAGGACAAGGGTCACCTGGTCGCCTATGTCGGTGACGTGGTCGGTACCGGTTCCTCGCGCAAGTCGGCCACCAACAGCGTGCTGTGGTGGACCGGCGATGACATTCCGTACATCCCGAACAAGCGCGCCGGTGGCGTCTGCCTGGGTTCGAAGATCGCCCCGATCTTCTACAACACCATGGAAGATGCCGGCGCGCTGCCGATCGAGCTGGACGTGTCGAAGATGGAGCACGGCGATGTGGTCGAGCTGCGTCCGTACGAAGGCAAGGCGCTGAAGAACGGCGAAGTGATCGCCGAGTTCCAGGTCAAGTCCGATGTGCTGTTCGACGAAGTGCGTGCCGGTGGCCGCATTCCGCTGATCATCGGCCGTGGCCTGACCGGCAAGGCGCGCGAAGCGCTGGGCCTGGCCCCGACCGACCTGTTCCGCCTGCCGGTGCAGCCGGCCGACACCGGCAAGGGCTTCTCGCTGGCCCAGAAGATGGTCGGCCGCGCCTGTGGCCTGGCCGAAGGGCAGGGCATGCGCCCGGGCACCTACTGCGAACCCAAGATGACCTCGGTGGGCTCGCAGGACACCACCGGCCCGATGACCCGCGACGAGCTGAAGGACCTGGCCTGCCTGGGCTTCTCGGCCGACCTGGTGATGCAGTCGTTCTGCCACACCGCGGCCTACCCGAAGCCGGTGGACGTCAAGACCCACCACACCCTGCCGGAATTCATCTCCACCCGCGGCGGCATCTCGCTGCGTCCGGGCGACGGCGTGATCCACAGCTGGCTCAACCGCATGCTGCTGCCGGACACCGTCGGTACCGGCGGCGACTCGCACACCCGTTTCCCGGTGGGCATTTCGTTCCCGGCCGGTTCGGGCCTGGTCGCCTTCGCCGCTGCCACCGGCGTCATGCCGCTGGACATGCCGGAATCGGTGCTGGTGCGCTTCAAGGGCAAGATGCAGCCGGGCGTGACCCTGCGAGACCTGGTCAACGCGATCCCGCTGTACGCGATCAAGTCGGGCCTGCTGACCGTGGCCAAGGCTGGCAAGAAGAACATCTTCTCCGGCCGCATCCTGGAAATCGAAGGCCTGCCGGAACTGAAGGTCGAACAGGCATTCGAACTGTCCGATGCCTCGGCCGAGCGTTCGGCCGCCGGTTGCTCGGTGCGCCTGAACAAGGAACCGATCATCGAGTACCTCACCAGCAACATCACGCTGCTGAAGTGGATGATCGCCGAGGGTTACCAGGATCCGCGTTCGCTGCAGCGTCGCATCGAGAAGATGGAAGCATGGCTGGCCAACCCGGAGCTGCTGGAGCCGGATGCCGACGCCGAGTACGCCGCCGTCATCGAGATCGACCTGGCCGACATCCACGAGCCGATCGTGGCCTGCCCGAACGACCCGGACGACGTGAAGACCCTGTCCGAAGTCGCTGGCGCCAAGATCGACGAAGTGTTCATCGGTTCGTGCATGACCAACATCGGTCACTTCCGTGCCGCTGCCAAGCTGCTGGAAGGCAAGCGTGACCTGCCGACCCGCCTGTGGGTGGCCCCGCCGACCAAGATGGATGCGTCGGAGCTGACCAAGGAAGGCGTGTACGGCACCTTCGGCGCCACCGGCGCACGCATGGAAATGCCGGGCTGCTCGCTGTGCATGGGCAACCAGGCGCAGATCCGCGAAGGCTCCACCGCGATGTCGACCTCGACCCGCAACTTCCCGAACCGCCTGGGCCGCAACACCAACGTGTACCTTGGTTCGGCTGAGCTGGCCGCGATCTGCTCGCGTCTGGGCCGCATCCCGACCAAGGAAGAGTACATGGCCGATGTCGGTGTGATCGCCGCCAGCGGCGCGGAGATTTACCGCTACATGAACTTCGACCAGATCGAGGAATACCAGGACGTGGCCAACACGGTCGCTGCCTGATGCAGTAGTGCCGGCCATTGGCCGGTAGCCAGCTGAAACGAAGAACCCCCGGTGAAAGCCGGGGGTTTTTTGTGGAGGGTCACTTGCTTACAGGTGGAGCATTTTTTATGGTCACTCAGACAAGAGAAAATATGTCAGGCTCAACAAGGCGCAAGGTGATGTTTGCGCGAAAATTCTATAGCGCGTTGCATTTGATGGAGGCGTTTGTTTTGGATCGGCGCGTTTGACTATGGCACTCATTCGCACCGGTAAAAAATGCTAAGGAATGATTTGCGCTTTCTCGCTTTTGGCGGCCGCATCAATCATGTCAAGAAATGCGCTGTCAGCGGCGGTCCTGTTATACAGGGCATCCTCTCTCATGCTCGCGACTAATTCTGGGCCCTTAATTAGAAATGCTGCTCTAAGAATCGCTATGGTGGTGTCGCACTCCTCTGTCATAAGATAATTTACGTACGCAAGATTGGCCTGGGCTGTTCCGCTGTGTGGCGTAATGTTAAGCGAATCTTCAAGATTATCTTTTGCCTCGGCAAGGTGCGTGTCGCGCGTGTCCGGGTTGGCCCATTCCGCTTTTGCAGCCCGAATTAGGCTGTGAGACCTATTTGTGAGGATTGCGGGTCGCATATTATTGACGGCGTCATTTGACGAGTCATGTGTGATTGAGAGAATTTCGCTATAAAGAGTAAGTGCGGCTGAATAGCTCTCCGCATCGGTCATTAGGCGAGCAAGATTCGCGCATGCAATAACTATGGTGTGAGCTGCATCTTCGCTGCAGTTGTCCTTCAAGTTAATAAATGTGGAATTCAAATTCTCAATTGCTCCCGCAGCATCGCCGATGGCGTATAGTCCGACAGATTTTATTGCTGCCGCAGCGGTAACCCAACTCTTGACCTCGGGGTCGTCATCATTTTCAAAAATCCTTTCAGCCTCTTTGCAGGATTCGATACATTCGTTCCATTTTTCCTCGCCGAGAAGAGCTGATGACAGGCAGCACTGCGTTTTGGCTACTGCTCTACGAGCGAAGGGCAGGTCGCATATTTTTGTCGATTCTTGAAGTTTGGAAATCTGCGCGATTATGCTTTTCAAGTCACCCTTTCCTGCAAGTGCAATAATCGCATTTGTACGCGCATTTACTATGCGCTCGAGCATTTCCGGATGAGACTGCGGGTCAAATCCATCGGCAACATCTAAGTTTTCCCTGATGGACTCGTCCTCTCTTCCCAGTCTCCTGAGTGAGGATGCTTTAGTGACTCGAGCCCTTGCTACCTGAACTTGGGTAGAGGGGTCCTTCGTGCTGCCGAATTCCTCTATGAGCTTATCCGCGATCTTGAGGGACGCTTCGTCATTTTGGAATTTCTGATGTGCTAGTGCAGCGTTGAATAGGGCTCCCGCGCGACTTGCTTCGCTTGCATCTTGTGCTTTCGACGCTTCGATCCATGCGGCGGTTGCTGCAGCGACGTCATTGTTCCTGATTGCCTCAAATGCACTAGTGTTCCAGTCTTCGAATCGGCGGAGCGAAGCTGGCTTGGCTTCTGCGGCGTGTGCCGATTCAGCAAGAGCCAAGGACTCCACATTTGATATTGGAGTTGGAGGTGTGTCGCTAGCAAGCTGATTCTGAATTGCAGTGCGTGCTTGCTGGGCAAGTGTCTCGATTTCCGCCGCTCTAGCTGAAAATATCCTCTCCGCCTTGTCCTTCGTTTCATCGAGCTCTTTCGATAGGCGCGAGAGGGTCGCGGAAACATTTCCAGCATTTTCCTTAAACCACTGGTCCGACGTCTCCTTGGCTTCAGAGCGTGCGACAGCTCTGGCTTCTTCCGTTGCGCGGGATCTTACCGTCACGAATCCAACAAATCCAAGTAAAGCAGCAACCAGCGTGGCAACAGATAGGATTATTCCAAAAGTACTTATCGCGCGATCAATGGTTCGATCCTGACGATCAATGGCTCGATCCTGGTGATCAATGCGGTTTTCGAGGTTGGATGCCTGATGAGCAATTAGCGCGCGCTCTTTCGCCTCGCTCTCAAGTTTTGCCTCGGTTCTCAGGCTCGCTAGCTCAATTTCAAACTGAAGCTTGCTTATTTCTCTGGCTGAATCTGGTGTTGAAGGGGGCGATAGTGGTGCGGCAGCTTCGAGGGGCTGATTAGCTGGCACACTTCCCAGAGCTGCATACGAAAGTGTCGCGAGCGCTATCCCGAGCACTGCCCTAGAGCGGAATATCCTTCTGTCCCTCATCGATTTCAATCCTGAATGTCTGAGTTCGTGATAATAGTTCAGGCACGTGCCAGCACCAGCAATCGCTCGGCAATGCGTTCCAGCGGCACCTGTTCCTCGGCTGCGCCAAGTTTGAAGGCTGCGCCGGGCATGCCCCAGACCACGCTGGTGGCTTCGTCCTGCACCAGCGTCGGGGCACCGGCCTGGCGCATTTCCAGCAGGCCGCGCGCGCCGTCATCGCCCATGCCGGTGAGGATGGCGCCGATCGCATTGCCGCCGGCGGCCTGCGCCACCGAACGGAACAGCACGTCCACCGCCGGCTTGTGCCGGTTCACCGCCGGGCCGTCGTCGACCCGGCAGCGCCAGCGCGCACCGTCACGGATGATCCGCAGGTGCTTGCCACCGGGCGGCAGGTACGCGTGGCCGGGCAGTACCGCTTCGCCATCGCTGGCTTCGCGTACGGCCATCGCCGAATGACGGTCCAGGCGCTCGGCGAAGGCAGTGCTGAAACTGGCGGGCAGGTGCTGGGTCATCACCACTGCGGGACCGTCGGCGGGCATTCCTTCCAGCACCACGCGCAGTGCTTCGGTACCACCGGCCGACGAGCCGATGGCGATCAGACGGTCGGTGGTGCGGAACTGCGTTGCTGCCGGACGCACGGCAGGGGCGGCATCCAGCGTGAGTTTCGGTGCGGCCACGCGCACCAGCGGGCGCACCCGTGAGCGTGCGGCCATCTTCACCTTGGCGATGATTTCGTCGGCATAGGCCTGCAGGCCACGGGCCACATCAAGCTTGGGCTTGGAAACGAAGTCCACCGCGCCCAGACCCAGCGCCTGCAGGGTGGTATCGGCACCGCGTTCGGTCAGCGACGAGATCATCACCACCGGCAGCGGGTGCAGGCGCATCAGGTTTTCCAGGAACGCCAGGCCATCCATGCGTGGCATTTCCACGTCCAGGGTGATCACGTCCGGAGCCAGGCGCTTGATCTTCTCGCGCGCCAGCAGCGGGTCGGCAGCGGTGCCGACCACGTCGATGGCAGGATCGCTGGACAGGATTTCGGTGAGCATCTGCCGCACGACGGCGGAATCGTCGACGATCAGGACCCGGCAGGGGGCGTTGCCGGTCAGGGTCATTCGAACAGCTCCACGCCACCGGTGACCGGGGCCTTGGACAGGCGCGCGCGCACGGCCGATTCGGTCGCGGCCACTTCGGCTTCGTGGGCGTGCGGCAGGCGCTGCACGACGACGCGGCCGGTATCGGCGAAGAACCAGATCTTGCGCGGGTGGATGCCGCACAGGTCTTCGGCGAGGATCGGGATGTGTTCGGCCTGCAGGTACTGACGCACGAACTCGGCGTTGCGCGTGCCTACCGGATTGCTGGTGAAGCCCTTCAGCACGTTGGCGCCGCCGAACACCTTCGCCTCGATGCGCTTGCGGTGGGCGCCGCGCTTGAGCATGTCGTTGATCAGCAGTTCCATCGCGTAGCTGCCATAGCGTGCGGGCGCGCCGTCGCCGGCGTTGCCCTCGGGCAGCAGGAAGTGGTTCATGCCGCCGATCTTCAGTACAGGGTCGCGCAGGCACGCCGCCACGCACGAACCCAGCGTGGTGGTCAGCGCGGTGGTGTCATCCACCACCAGGTACTGGGTTGGCAGCAGCTTGGCGGCGATGGTCTTGAAGCGTGCGTCCTGGTAGCGCATCACATCATCGGTGCGCAGCGAAGCATTCATGCGCTGGCTCCCTGCGCGCGCCGGTACAGGGTACGGCCGCAGGGCTGGATCAGATCGGCAGCGTGCAGGTAGTTTTCCGAGTGGCCGGTGTAGAGCAGACCGTCGTCGGCCAGATGATTGACCAGGCGGCCAAGAATCGCGCGCTGGGTCGGCTTGTCGAAGTAGATCATCACGTTGCGGCAGAACAGCGCATCGAAGGGGCCGCCGACGTCGTAGCGCGGTGCCAGCAGGTTCAATGGGCGGAACTCGATCAGCTCGCGCAGCGCCGGCAGCACGCGGCACTGGCCTTCGTTGGGACCGCTGCCACGCTGGAAGTAGCGGCGGCGCAGGTCCGGATCGAGGCCAGCAACACGGTCCATGTTGTAGACGCCGCGCCCGGCGGTCGCCAGCACCTGGGTATCGACGTCGGTGGCGACAATGCGCACCGGTGGCTTCAGGGTGCCGAACGCTTCGCAGGCGGTGATCGCCATCGAGTAGGGCTCTTCACCGGTGGAGGCCGCGCATGACCACAGCAGCAGTGGACTGCGGGCATTGCGCTGCTGCAGCTCGTCGCGCAGCTTGTCGAAATGGTGCGGCTCGCGGAAGAACGCGGTGAGATTGGTGGTCAGCGCATTGGTGAATGCCTGCCACTCGTCTCCATCGCCCTGTTCCAGGTGGTCCAGGTACTGCTGGAAGCTGCGCATGCCCAGCGTCCGCAGGCGGCGCGACAGGCGTCCGTACACCATGTCGCGCTTGGCTGGGGCGAGGGCGATGCCCACGCGCTGGTAGATCAGGTCGCAGACGCGGCGGAAATCACGGTCGGCGAACTCGAATTCGCGTGTACCGCTGACGATGGGGGTAGGGCTCTGCACGGGTGGCGTGTCCATCGGCGGGGCGGCGGCCGGAGCCGCCGCGAGGATCAGAATTCCTGCCAGTCGCCGTCGTTGGAGACGACGGTGCTGGAGTGGGTACGGCGGATCGTTGCGGGCGTCGACAACGGTCGCGCAGGCGCAGGCGCAGGGCTGGCGGCCTTCGGCGCGACCTTGGCGGTCACCGCCTTCACTGCGACGGCGACCTGGTTGTCGAGGCGGAAGATCGCCACGGCGTCGGCCAACTGCGCAGCCTGTTCCTCCATCGCCCGTGCAGCAGCGGTGGCTTCTTCCACCAGCGCGGCGTTCTGCTGGGTGGTTTCGTCCATCTGCACCACGGTCTGGTTGACCTGTTCGATGCCGGC
>NZ_WKEE01000076.1:0-18880 GCF_021605635.1 Stenotrophomonas sp. PA-6-5C | reverse complement strand
GGCGGGGTGGGGCGGACCTCTTCGCCACCGCAGCCGGCCAGCAGGCCGAGCAGGGCGACGGACAGCAGCACACGGGGGCGGAACAGGCTCATCGGCAGTGCGCTCGCGGCGCCGGGTTCAGGAAAGGGCGCCAGCATACCGAAGGCGTGGCAGGGCGGGCAGGGTGGGTCGGCTCCCCATTCATGAAATGCGGGCGATAGATGCCGGCCTTGGCCGGCGCTTGCACAATCCAGTGCCGACCAAGGTCGGCACCTACCGATATCCCGCGCTCAGAACCGGCGCGCCGTCCGGCCTCCGGCCCACTCAGCCCAGCAGCGAATTCTCGCCGCGGCTCTTGCCGCCGCCCTGCGGCGCGGCCATCCACATGCGCCCGGCCAGGCGCGAGAACGGCAGCGACTGCAGCCAGACCTTGCCCGGCCCGGTCAGGGTGGCCAGGAACACGCCCTCGCCACCGAACAGCACGCTTCGGATGCCTTTGACCCGGCGCACGTCCATGTCCACGGTCGGGTGGTAGGCGACGATGCAGCCGGTATCGACATCCAGGCGTTCGCCGGCGGCCAGCTCGCGCTCGACCACGCAGCCGCCGGCATGGATGAACACCCAGCCGTCGCCCTCCAGCTTCTGCATGATGAAGCCCTCGCCGCCGAACAGGCCGGTCATGATCTTGCGCTGGAACTGCACGCCGATCTGCACGCCGCGCGCGCCCGCCAGGAAGCTGTCCTTCTGGCAGATCAGGCGACCGCCGTGCTGGTCCAGCTTCATCGCCAGCACGGTGCCGGGATAGGGCGCGGCGAAGGCGACCTTGCCGCGGCCCTGGCCGGTCTGCGTGTAGACGGTGGCAAACAGGCTCTCACCGGTCAGCACGCGCTTGCCGGCGGCCATCACCTTGTCCATGAAACCGCTGCCCTGGCCACCGCGTGCGCCGCCGCCGAAGACGGTATCCATCTGCACCGAAGCGTCCTTGAACATCAACGCGCCGGCCTCGGCCACCGCACCCTCGCCGGAGTCCAGTTCGATTTCCACGAACTGCATTTCATGGCCGACGATGCGGAAATCGATGCGGTCGGCACGGCTGCCGGTTGACGCTGTTGTGACTGCGGGCGCGACTGCGGGCATCGGCGGTGGGACTGCTGTGGCGGTGCCGGCCTGCTGCAGGGCGACGATTTCGGACACTGGTGTCCACCCTGTCATGCCCTGGCACCAGGCCAGCGCGCGCGGATTGGCCTGTGCGAAGCGGCGCGCGGCCTCTTCGTCGAACGGGCCGACACGGTCGGCCTGGCCGGGAGCATGGAAGTACCACTGGGTCATCGCAGCAGGTCCGTTGCGGGGGAAAACCCCGAGTCTAGCGGCAGCTTCCGGCGGCGCGCGAGGCCGCCATGAACGATCGGCATTTGCGAGGGAGGTGCTGTATTGCAACAATTATCTGGTAGCGCCGTTTTACCACCCCTCCAAACACAGCCTACCGCCATGTCTCCGACCCGTACTTCCCGTGGCCGCTCTCCGGTCGCGCGCCCGCTCGTTGTCGCTCTTTCCGCCCTGCTGCCGCTGGCAGCAGCCGCCCAGGAAACCCCCGCCGCCAAGGATCCGGTCGCCCTCGATGCGCTGCAGGTGACTGCACAACGTCGCGTCGAGAACGCCAAGGACGTGCCGGTTGCGATCAGCGCGATCCAGGGCGAAAAGCTCGACGTGCTCGGTTCGGCGGGCGATGACATCCGCTTCCTTGCTGCGCGCGTGCCCAGCCTCAACATCGAATCGTCCTACGGCCGTGCCTTCCCGCGCTTCTACATCCGCGGCCTGGGCAACACCGATTTCGACCTCAATGCATCGCAGCCGGTCTCGCTGGTGTACGACGATGTGGTGCAGGAAAGCCCGCTGCTGAAGGGCTTCCCGCTGTTCGACCTGGCCGGTGTGGAAGTGCTGCGCGGCCCGCAGGGCACCCTGTTCGGGCGCAACACCCCGGCCGGCGTGGTGAAGTTCGATTCGGCGCGTCCGTCGCAGGATGCCGATGGCTACGTGCGCGTGGGCTATGGCACCTACAACAGCTGGAACGTGCAGGGCGCCTACGGCGGCCCGCTGACCGACCGCTGGTCCGCACGCGTGTCGGCCATCTACCAGCGTCGCGACGACTGGGTCGACAACACCCGTGCCGGTGCGCCCAACAGCGGCTTCGAAGGCTATGACGAAGCCGCCGGCCGCGTGCAGTTCCTGTACGAAGGCGATGACTTCGAAGCGCTGTTCAACCTGCACAAGCGCAAGCTCAACGGTACCGCCCGCCTGTTCCGCGCCAACATCATCGAGAAGGGCGGCAACGCGCTGGTCGAGAACTTCGACCGCGACAAGGTCGCCAACGACGGCGTCAACTTCTCCGACCTGGAAACCTGGGGCGGCAGCGCGCGCCTGCAGTGGAACCTCGGTTCGGTGACCCTGCATTCGATCACTGGCTACGAGACCGCCGAATCGCTCAACCGCGGCGACATTGATGGCGGCTACGGCGCTGCGTTCCTGGGTGCAGGCAACTCCGGCCCGGGCCTGATTCCGTTCTCGTCCGAGTCGGCCGACGGCCTGCCGCACCACCGCCAGTGGACCCAGGAATTCCGCGTGGAATCCAACGAATGGGGCCGCTTCGACTGGCAGGCCGGCGTCTTCTACTTCGATGAAGACGTCACCATCAACAACTTCAACTACGACTCGCTGACCCCGGGCAATCCGCAGACCGGCCACGTGGTGCAGCAGCAGCGCAACAAGGCGTGGGCGGTGTTCGCGTCGGGCGACTTCGATGTCACCGAGCGCTTCAAGCTGCGTGCCGGCGTGCGCTACACCCAGGACAAGAAGGACTTCAGCGCCAGCGTGCTGCAGGCCGTGCCGTTCGGTACCCCGGTCAGTGGCCCGTACCTGGCCAACACCGACGTCAACGACGTCAGCTGGGATGTCAGCGGCGTGTACAAGCTGACCGACAACGTCAATGCCTATGCGCGCGTGGCCAAGGGCTTCCGTGCACCGTCGATCCAGGGTCGCCTGGCGTTCGCGCCGGGCCTGTCGCAGGCCGATTCGGAGAAGGTGATTTCGTACGAAGCCGGCATCAAGGCCGACCTGTTCGAGCGTCGCGCACGCCTGGGCTTCAGCGTGTTCCGCTACGACGTGGACGGCCAGCAGCTGATCGCCGTCGGTGGCACCAACAACACCGCCACCCTGCTCAACGCCGACAAGACCATCGGCCAGGGCGTCGAGCTGGACCTGGAAGCCTACCTGGCCGACAACGTGCTGCTGACCTTCGGCAGCAGCTACAACGACACCGAGATCAAGGACAAGAACCTGGCGGTGGCGGTCTGTGGCGGCGGCTGCACCATCACCGACCCGACCACCATCATCAATGGCGGCACCTACGCCCTGGTCAACGGCAATCCGCTGCCGCAGGCGCCGAAGTGGATCCACAACGCGACCCTGCGCGTGGGCTTCCCGCTCAGCGATGGCAGCGAGCTGTATGCCTACACCGACTGGGCCTACCGCAGCGCGGTCAACTTCTTCATCTACGAGTCGCCGGAGTTCCGTGGCCGCAGCTCGCTGGAAGGTGGCCTGCGCCTGGGTTACAACTGGGATTACGGCCAGTACGACGTGGCGGTGTTCGGCCGCAACCTGACCAACCAGATCCGCGTGGTCGGTGCGATCGACTTCAACAACCTGACCGGCTTCCTCAACGAGCCGCGTACCTGGGGCGTGGAGTTCACCGCGAAGTTCTGATGCGGTTGCAGCAGTGATGCAATGAAGAAGGGCCGGCGCAATGCCGGCCCTTCTGTTTTCTGCTTCCTGTAGAGCCGAGCCTGCGCTCGGCTGCTCTGAGCCGAGCATGGCTTGGCTCTACAGAGGCATGGCTTACAGCGCGCTCTGCGGGCGCACCTTCAGCACCGCGTTCTCGGTGGCGCAGTCACGGCTGGAATGCAGGCCGGCCTTGCGCGCGGCAGCGATTTCCTTGCGTGCAGCCAGCAGATCCTTGTTGAACGCAGCGTTGTCATGCAGACGGGCGACGGCAGCCGCGCCCATGAAGCGGCCTTCGAGGATGTCGCTCTGCCAGTGCACGTTGCACACCAGGCGGCTCTCGCCGTAGTTGCGGCCGCGTGCCTGGATGGCATCGGCGCGGTCCGGTGCGATCTCCGACAGGATCAATGCCCATGCCCAGCCGATCGAGGTGTGGCCGGACGGATAGGAACCGTTGCTGCGCAGCCCCTCCTCATCCTTCGGCGAGCAGGTCGGCTCGCCGTTGACCATGAACGGACGCGGGCGCTTGTACGTGTTCTTGGCGGCCTTGGTAGCAGCACTGGCGTCGATGCGGCTGCGCTCCAGCAGGCGGTACAGGGCCGGGGTCTTCACTGCATCGACGTCGACGTCGGCGGCGCAGGAAAAGTGGTTGGCGCCTTCCGGGAAGCCGAGTTCGGCATCGACACCGGCCTGGGCGAAACGCGGGCTGCCGCGCAGCGCACGTGCCTCGCGGCTGACCTGCTCATCCAGCGCGAAGGCGGCCGAGCCGGCGGCCGGTGGCGCAGGCACCAGATCGATGCTGGCCGGCACTGCGCTCTTGTCCAGGTAGCCCACGGCCTTGGTGGTGATGTTGGCTTCGACGGCGGTCGGCTTGCTGGCGGTGGCGGCACAGCCGGCCAGCGACAGCGCGATGGCCAGGCCGAGCAACGGACGGACAGGGGGGAGGATCGACGACATGGGAAGACTCGGGCTGGGAACTCGCCGGCCATGATCGCAGCCTCGATTGTCGGTCGCAGCGTCCATCGGTCATACGGCCAGACCCGGCATGGTCAGCCGCTGGGCGATGAAAACAGTCATCAAGTGTCGGCAATCTCCTGAATCCCGGCGCAGCGCACGGACTTTCACGCGCTGCCGCCATGAGCATCAGGTCACAGCCGGGCCGGGGGGATCCGCTGAAAGGGAGAGAAGCGATGCGCAGCACCGCAACAGGAAGTACCGTCCTGGCCCTGGTCCTGGGGCTGGCGACCGCCCCGGCGCAGGCCGCCGATGTCTACGGCGTGGCCTTCGTGCATGGCACCGGCGCGCAGACCAATGCCACGCAGGACTACTGGCAGCCGGCGATCATCGACACCGTCCGCCAGGGCCTGCCGAACAGCAGCAACTACGTGGTCATCAACTGCGACTTCACCCAGTACATGTGGAAGCCGGAAGCGGCCGGTTGCCTGGCCAACCAGCTCACCGGCTTCATCGACAGCCGTGGCATCACCCAGCTGGTGGTGATCACCCACTCCAACGGCGGCAACGTGATGCGCTGGATCCTGTCCAACCCCACCTACGACAGCCGCTACCCGAAGATCATCAACCGGGTGCGCAAGGTCACTGCGCTGGCGCCCTCGTCGGCGGGTACGCCGCTGGCCGACGCCGTGCTCAACGGCAATACCTTCGAAACCTCGCTGGGTTGGCTGCTGGGCTACAAGAGCGATGCCGTGCGCATGCAGCAGGTGGGACACATGGCCACCTACAACGCGCAGAACCTGTACGGCACCGCCGGCCGCCCGGCCCTGCCCAAGCCGTTCCGCGCCGTGGTCGGCAGCGATGTCGAGTCGGCGGTGTGGGACAGCAACAGCTACTGCGGTGGCTACGCCGCCAATGTCGGCCTGGAGTTCACCCAGAACTGGCTGTCGTCGTGCTCGGACGGTTTCCTGGAATGCAGCAGCCAGAAGGCGGCCGGCACCCTGTGGTTCACCGACAAGGCGCGCACCCAGGGCGCCGAGCCGCTCAGCCATAACCAGAGCCGCCGCGAGTGCTTCGGCCTCGGCAGCATCCTGCGCAACGACCTGACCCAGTGAGGGAGATGACCATGACGATCCATTCCACCCTGCTGGCTGCCGCCGTGCTGGCGGTCCTTTCCACCGCATCGGCGCAGGCCGCGCAGCCGCTGCGCGTCGCCGCTGGCGACCAGATTCCCGCTGGCCTGGTGGCCGCGCCGCTGCCGGCTGATGAAAGCGAGCACGCGCCACTGGCCTTCGCCTGGGCACTGGACCCGGCGCAGCCATTGCAGGCCCCCGGCCCCCAGGCCGCGATCAGCCGCAGCTACTGGCAGCAGGTCGACGGTGCCGAGCTGCAGCGCGGCCTGGAACTGCCGCTGAGCGCACCCGATGCGGTGATCCAGCTCAGCCCGGCGCCGGGCGCCCGCGCGCTGCCGGCCAGCGCGCTGCAGGTGCGTGATCCGGCGGGGCGCAGCAGCGTTGCGCGCAGTGTCGATGCACGCCAGCTGCAGGATGCGGGCATGCCGGTCAGCGATGGCAGCAGCATGCTGCGCACCGGTACCACCAGCGCAGCTGGCGCTTACCGGCTGCAGAGCGCGCAGGCGCAGGGCCGCTACGTGGTGCAGGTGCTGGAGCCCAACAGCCCGCTGCGGTTGGAAGTGCAGGCCAGCCAGGCGCAGGTGCTGGCCGGTGGCAACGTGCAGCTGCAGGCGCGTCTGCTGGAAGACGGGGCCAGCGCGGCGGCGTTGCGCACACGACGGGGCAGCCTCGGCGGTGAAGCGTTGCTGGTCGCACCCGATGGCCGCAGCTGGCCGCAGCGGCTGCTGCGCACCACCGATGGCAGCCTGCGTGCACAGGTGAGGATTCCGGCCGAGGCCAGCAACGCACAGGGCCTGTGGGAACTGCAGGTGTTCGCCCAGGCCGACGGCGTGCTGCGCGATGGCAAGGTCGCCTTCGCGGTGGCCAGGCCGACCGCCCGCTTCGTCGGCCAGGCCATGCCCGATCCGGCCAGCCGCCAGGTCAGCCTGCCGTTGCAGGTGGCCGCCGCTGGCCGCTACGAGGCGCGCGGCACGCTGTATGCCACCGCAGCCAACGGCCAGTTGCAGCCGGTGGCGCAGGCCCATGCCGCAGCGTGGTTCGATGGCCCGGGCCGCGGCGCGCTGGTGCTGCCGTTCGACCAGGCTGCGTTGCCTGCCGGCTTCGGTGCCCCCTATGAACTGCGCGACCTGCAGCTGCAGGACCAGAGCCGGATGGCACCGATCGAGTCGCGCGCGCTGGCGTTGCGGTTCTGAAGCAGGGCGTGGCGGGCCGGATGTCCGGCCCGCCACGGAGGCGCTGTCACCCCGCGTAGGCGGTCAGCCGCCCTTCCTGTTCCACCACCGTGATCGCGCCGCCGAACACGGCCGACAGCGGTTCGTCGCGCAGCAGCTCGGCGCGCGCGCCATCGGCCACTACGCGGCCGTCGCGCAGCAGCACCACCCGCTCGATCTCGGGAATCACTTCCTCGATGTGGTGCGTGACCAGCACCAGGGTGATGCCCTGCTGGGCGAGCACGCGCATGGTGGCGATCAACTGCTGGCGGGCCACCAGGTCCAGCCCGGTGGAGGGTTCATCCAGCAGCAGCGCCTGCGGCCGGTTGACCAGCGCGCGGGCGATCAGCACGCGGCGGGTCTCGCCGGCCGACAGTTCGGCGTAGGCACGCTCACGCAGGCCCGATGCACCGGTCATCGCCAGGGTCTCGCCCACCCGCGTGCGCATATCGGCGGTGACCTCGCGGAACGCCGGCACCATGTAGCTGGCGAAGAACCCCGACAGCACTGCCTGCTCCACCGTCAGCCCCGGCATGTCGGCCAGGTTGCTGCTGAGGTCGCCAGTGACGATGCCCAGCTGCGAACGCAGCCGGTCGACCTGCCAGCGGTTCTGCCCCAGCACCTTCACCGCCACCGTGCCGTCGGCCTGCGCCAGCGGATACAGCTCGCGGGTGATCAGCTTGATGAAGGTGGACTTGCCACAGCCATTGGGGCCGAGCAGGGCGGTGTGCTGGCCCTGCGCGATGCGCAGGCTCAGCCCGTGCAGGACCTTCACCTGGCCGCGCATCACGCTGGCGCGGTCCAGTTCGATCAAGGGCGGCAGGTCCCCGGCGGATGGGGCAGGGTCTACGGCGCGGATGCGCGGATCAAGGCTCGACAACACGGGTCCCCAACTGTGAACGAAGCCACGGAATGGCGCTGCCAATCCAGCGGTGCAAGGTGCAGTTTGCAACGCAAGCGCCCATGATGTCTTCCATACCTGTGTCGCTCTGGAGAGCCGCCATGCCTGATGCCCTGATGTCCCTGCTGACCGGTGGCGTGCTGGGCCTGGGCTGGTGGCAGCTGGCCCTGGTGCTGCTGGTCTTCACCCAGCTCACGATCTTCTCGGTCACCCTCTACCTGCACCGCAGCCAGGCGCATCGGGGCGTGGACTTCCACCCGGTGGTCGCGCACTTCTTCCGCTTCTGGACCTGGCTGACCACCTCGATGATCACAAAGGAATGGGTGGCGATCCATCGCAAGCACCACGCCAAGGTGGAAACCGAGGACGACCCGCACAGCCCGGTCACCCGTGGCATCGGCCAGGTGTTCTGGCGCGGCGTGGAGCTCTACCGCGAAGCACGCGGCATGCGCGCGGACATCGAACAGTACGGTCGCGGCACGCCGGACGACGCGATCGAGCGCCGCCTGTACACCCCCTATGCCACCTTCGGCCCGGTGCTGCTGTTTGCGGTCAACACGGTGCTGTTCGGCCTGCCGGGCATCGCCCTGTGGGCGATCCAGATGGCGTGGATTCCGTTCTGGGCCGCCGGCGTGGTCAATGGCCTGGGCCACTGGTGGGGCTACCGCAACTACGAGTCGGCCGACACCTCCACCAACCTGACGCCGTGGGCGTTCTGGATTGGTGGCGAGGAACTGCACAACAACCACCATGCGTTCCCCAGCTCGGCGCGCTTTGCGATGCGGCGCTGGGAGTTCGACATCGGCTGGAGCGCGATCCGCCTGCTGCAGGCAGTGCGCCTGGCCAAGGTATTGCGGGTGGCACCGGCCATGGACGTGCGCCCGAACATCGCCGTGCCCGACGCCGATACCCTGAAAGCCCTGTTGTCGCATCGCTTCCAGGCGATGACCGACTACCAGCGCAACGTGTTCATGCCGGCATTGCGCGAGGAAGCACGACACGCCGGTGCCAAGCTGCGCCGCTTGCTGCCGCGCCGGCTGCGCCGTGGCCTGGTCAACGACGGCCGCTGGCTGAAGCCGGACAGCCGCGCGCAGCTCAGCGAATGGGTCGCCCAGCGCCCACGTATCCGTACCTTGGTGGAATACCGCGCGCGCCTGGCAACGCTGCTGGAAGCGCGTGGCCACGATGCCGCCGAGCGCCTGCGTCAACTGCAGGCCTGGTGCCGCGAGGCCGAGGAAAGCGGCATTGCCGCGCTGCAGGCCTATGCCGCGCGACTGAAGGGTTACACCCTGGTGGGCGGATGAGGGCTGCGCTGACGGTGTTGTTGCTGGTCGCGGTCTGGGCGCCTGCTGTGCAGGCCCAGGTCAGCGACACCGCCAGCTACCTGCAACGCATGGACAGCGACGGCGACGGCAAGGTCAGTGAAGCCGAGTACCTGCAGTGGATGCTGTACGCCTTCGATCGCATGGATCGCAACGGCGATGGCGTGCTGAGTGCCGACGAGCTGCCCGGCGGCAAGGGCAGGGCCATCACCCGCGAACAGCAGCGGCAGACGATCGTGCAGCGCTTCCACAAGCAGGACGCCAACGGCGATGGGTTCCTGGATGCGCGCGAACTGGCTGCACCACCACGCTGAGCGGGCATAGAATCGTGCCATGCCCGAACTGCCCGAAGTAGAAACCACCCGCCGCGGCCTGGCGCCGCACCTGCAGGGCCGCCGCGTGCATGGGGTGATCCTGCGCCGCGCCGACCTGCGCTGGCCGATTCCGCCGGAAGTGGCCGAGCTGCTGCCCGGCCAGCGCATCGAAGACGTGCGCCGCCGCGCGAAGTACCTGCTGCTGGATACCGCCATCGGCAGTGCCGTACTGCACCTGGGCATGTCCGGCAGCCTGCGCGTGCTGCCCGGCGACACCCCGCTGCGCGCGCACGACCATGTGGACATCAGTCTGGACAACGGCCGCCTGCTGCGTTTCAACGACCCGCGTCGCTTCGGCAGCCTGCTCTGGCAGCCGGCCGGCGAGATCCATCCGTTGCTGCAGGCGCTGGGCCCGGAACCGCTGGATGACGCCTTCGACGGCGACTACCTGTTCGCCCGCAGCCGGGGCCGCAGCGCGCCGGTGAAGACCTTCCTGATGGACCAGGCGGTGGTGGTCGGCGTGGGCAACATCTACGCGGCCGAAAGCCTGTTCAAGGCTGGCATCAGCCCGCTGCGCGAAGCGGGCAAGGTCACCCGCGAGCGCTACCGGCGGCTGGCCACGGCAGTGAAGGAGACGCTGGACTACGCGATCACCCGTGGTGGCACCACCCTGCGCGATTTCATCAGCCCCGACGGCGCGCCGGGCTACTTCGAGCAGGAGCTGCTGGTGTACGGCCGCGATGGCCTGCCGTGCCCCAGCTGCGGGCGCCCGCTCAAGCACGCGATGATCGGCCAGCGCGCAAGCGTGTGGTGCAGCCGCTGCCAGCGCTGAACGTCTTCATGCGCTGCACACGCGCAGCGCTATAGTCCAGCCGACATCCGCTGCGGGGGAGCGTTGGCGATGGACGAAGGCCCGGATATCACTGTCTGGCTGGATGCTGCACGCGGCGGCGATCGCGCCGCGCTCGACCGCGTGCTCACCACCCTGTACCAGGAGCTGCACAGCATGGCCCGGCGGCAGCTGGCCGGGCAGCAGGGGCGCACCCTGGATGCGACCTCGCTGGTCCACGAGTCCTACCTGAAGCTGCTGGGCAGCCGCGGTGCGGCACGCTTCGAGGACCGTGCGCACTTCTTCGCCTATGCGGCGTCGGCGATGCGCAGCGTGGTCGTCGATTACGCGCGCAACCGCTTGGCGCGCAAGCGCGGTGGCGACCTCAAGCGGGTGGCCGAGATTCCCGAGAACAGCAGCAGCGGCGTGCGCCTGGACGAGGACCTGCTGGCCCTCGATGTTGCGTTGGAACGCCTGCAGGCCGTCGATGCGCACCTGGCCAAGGTCGTGGAGCTGCGCTACTTCGCGGGCCTGTCCGAGCTGGAGATCGCCGAGCTGAGCCAGCGCTCGGAACGCAGCATCCGCCGCGACTGGCAGAAGGCGCGGCTGTTCCTGCTGGCCGCGATGCGCAGCGACTGACACCAGCCCGAACACGCCGATGGACGCCGCCCGCTGGCAGCAATTGTCGTCCTGGCTGGACCAGCTGCTGGAGCTGGCACCCGCCGCCCGCCAGCTGCGCCTGCAGCGCTTGAGTGCGCAGGACCCGACGCTGGGCCGCGAGCTGGAACACCTGCTGCAGCAGGAAGCCGACAGCCACGAGTTCATGGCCCAGCCGCTGTGGACCGCCACACCGCCGGGCCGTGCCGGCAGCGAGGTCGGCCCCTATCGGCTGCTGCACCCGCTCGGCGAAGGTGGCATGGGCGAAGTCTGGTTGGCCGAGCGCTGCGATGGCCTGTACCAGCGCCAGGTTGCACTGAAGCTGCTGCGCAGCGGCGTCGCCGATCCCGGCCTGCGCCAACGCTTCGGCCGCGAGCGGCAGATCCTGGCCCGCCTGCAGCACCCGCATCTGGCCCAACTGCTGGACGCCGGGGTGGACCAGCAAGGGCAGCCTTACCTGGCGCTGGATTACGTCGAAGGCGAGCCGATCAGCGACTACTGCCGGCGCCTGCAACCGCCGCTGGAAACGCGTCTGCAGCTGATGCTGCAGGTCTGCGCGGTGGTCAGCCATGCACATGCCAACCTGGTGGTGCACCGCGACCTGAAGCCCTCCAACATCCTGGTACGCGCCGATGGCACGGTGAAGCTGCTCGACTTCGGCATCGCCAAGCTGCTCGACCACGACGACCCGAACGCGGCCCATCCGGCCACCGAAATCCGCGCGTTCACCCTGCACTACGCCGCGCCGGAACAGGTGCGTGGCGAGGCGGTGACGACCTTGACCGACGTCTATTCGCTGGGCGTGGTGCTGTTCGAGGTGGTCACCGGGCACAAGCCCTATCGCCTGCGCCGGCACAGCGACGCGGAATGGGAGCGCTCGATCCTGGATGTGCAGGCGCCACGTGCCTCGGCGCTGCTGCAACGGCTGGCCGCCGAGCCGGGAGCGCCGAAACGGGCCCTGCAGCGGCAGGCGAGGCGATTAAGGGGCGATCTGGACGTACTGTTGGAAAAGGCCCTGCAGAAGGACCCGCAGCAGCGCTACAGCTCGGCCGAGGCGCTGGCCGGCGACCTGCGCCGCTACCTGCAGGGGCAGCCGATCCAGGCGCGACCACCGGGCGTGGGTTACCGGGTGCGCAAGTACATTGGCCGCCATCGCTGGGGCGTGGCCTTGGCGACGCTGTCGGTGTTGGCGCTGCTGCTGACCACGTCCATCGCCCTGTGGCAGGCGCGCCAGGCGCGGGTGGAAATGGCGCGTGCGCAGGCCATGCAGGATTTCACCGTGGGTCTGTTCGACAAGGCGGCCAGCCAGCGCCACGGCCATTTCGACGTGCCGCAGCTGCTGGCCACTGGTCAGCAACGGGGCGAAGCCGAACTGGCTGACCAGCCGCTGGCGCTGGCCGAGCTGCAGGGGGTGATCGGCCGCCTGCGCATCGGCCTGGGCGACTACCAGCTGGCGCTGCAGACGCTGGACCAGCAGCGCCGCCTGCTGCAGGAGGTGGGCGAGGTGCCGCCGGCGCTGCAGATCGAGGCGGTGACCCAGCGCGGGCGCGCGTTGCGCATGCTCGGCCGCGGGCGCGAGTGCCTGGCGCACCTGCAGCCGCTGCAACCGCTGGCAGCCAGCGAGGCGGCGGCCCTGCCGGCGGCCGTAGCCGAATTCCACAGCCAGCTCGGACGGTGCCAGGCCCAGCTGGGTGATGCCGATGCGGCGCGCCGGTCGTTCCAGCAGGCGCTGGCGCTGCGCCACCAGGGGATGGTCGAGCGCTTCGGGCGTGCTGAATCACTGGCCGACCTGGCCGCGCTGGACGCCACCGCCGGGCGCCTGCCGGCTGCGCTGGCCGGGTACCGGCAGGCGCTGGCCCTGCTCGGCCAGCGCGCCGACGCCAGCAGCCCGCAGGTGATCAGCCTGCACCGGCAACTGGGCGATGTGCTGGCCCGCCAGGGCGACACCAAGGCGGCAGCGGCCGAGCTGGAGCTGGCCTGGCAGGCAGCGCAGGATGCATGGGGACCGCGCCACCCGGAGGCGCTGGTGGTACGCCGCGCACGCGCGCTGCTGGCCCTGCAGCGCGGCCAGCGCACGCTGGCCGGCCAGGAACTGCGGCAGGTGCAGGCACAGCTGCTCGGCGCCCTGGGGCCGGATCATCGTGAGATCGGCTACGGCGAGTTCGCCCTCGGCAAGTGGGCCAGCGCCAGCGACGACCCCTCGGCAGCGGCGGCGCACTACGCCCGTGCGGTGGCGATCTGGCGCCAGCCCGACCACATCGCATTGCTGCCGCAGGCGCTGCTGGCACAGGGTCAGGCCCTGCAGGAGGCCGGCCAGACCGCACAGGCCCGCAGCGTGCTGGCCGAGGCGCGACAGCTGCTGCTGGCCCAGCGCGGGCCACAGGCGCCGGCCCTGCAGGAGCTCGATGCGCGCATCGCGGCATTGGCACAGGCTGAACAGCGCATCGATTCCACCGCTGCCCGTTAACGTTTGTCTGCCTATGATGGCCGACCTTCCCTTTGCTCCCGCGCCTGCATGCAACGACGCGACTTCATCCGCAATGCCTCCCTGGCCCTGGCCGCCTTTGGCCTGCCGTCACTGCCGGCCTGCGCGGCCAGCAAGAGTGGCCAGCTTGGGCTGCGCCGGCTTGGCCAGCCGCAGCCGTTCGATTTCGCCGCCCTGAAGGGGCAGGCGCGCGCGCTGGCACAGGCGCCGTACAAGAGCCACAAGCGGGTGCTGCCGGGCAAGCTGGAGGCGCTGGACTGGGACCAGTACCAGTCGATCGGCTACCGCCAGGACCATGCCCTGTGGGCCGACCAGCCGGGAAAATTCCAGGCCAAGTTCTTCCATCTGGGCCTGTACTTCCATTCGCCGGTGCGCATGTACGACGTGGTCGACGGCAAGGCGCAGGAACTGGCCTATGACGGCGCCGCGTTCAACTACGGCAAGAGCGGGTTGAAGAACGGTGAGCTGCCGGCCGACATCGGCTTTGCCGGGTTCCGGTTGAACACGCGCAAGGACACCGATCGTGATTTCGCCGCGTTCCTGGGGGCCAGTTACTTCCGCGCAGTGGGCAAGGAAGGCCAGTACGGCCAGTCTGCGCGTGGCCTGGCCATCGACACCGGCATGGGCAAGCCCGAGGAATTCCCGGACTTCATCGCCTATTACCTGGAACAGCCTGCGGCCGACTCGGACACCATCATCGTCTACGCGCTGCTGGATTCGCCCAGCGTGGCCGGTGCTTACCGTTTCGCCGTCAC
The DNA here is from genome assembly GCF_021605635.1 of Stenotrophomonas sp. PA-6-5C. Lineage (NCBI taxonomy): Bacteria > Pseudomonadati > Pseudomonadota > Gammaproteobacteria > Lysobacterales > Lysobacteraceae > Stenotrophomonas > Stenotrophomonas sp. PA-6-5C. The sequence goes on along the minus strand of NZ_WKEE01000076.1, from coordinate 4,566 downwards.
CAACGGCGATGTGCTGCTGATGGACATCGACAGCGCGCTGTACCCGCGCAAGACCATCGAGCGGCTGGGCATCGCGCCCTGCACCAGCATGTACCAGGTGGGCGAGAACGACCGCCGCATGGGCTGGGACTGGCGCCCGGAGATTCACGATACCGACGGCCTGTCGCTGTGGACCGGCGCCGGCGAATGGATCTGGCGGCCGCTGCTGAACCCGCGCAACCTGCGCTTCAACATGTTCGTCGACCGCAATCCGCGTGGCTTCGGCCTGCTGCAGCGTGACCGCAACTTCGACCACTACCAGGACGACGGCGTGTTTTACGAGAAGCGTCCGTGCCTGTGGGTGGAGCCGAAGGGTGACTGGGGCGAGGGCTCGGTGCAGCTGGTGGAGATTCCCACCGTCGACGAAACCTTCGACAACATCGTGGCCTTCTGGAACCCGAAGGAAAAGCCGCAGCCTGGCCAGGAACTGCTGGTCGGCTACCGCCTGTACTGGGGCGCACAGCCGCCGGCGCATACGCCGCTGGCCCACTGCGTGGCCAGCCGCACCGGCCTGGGCGGAGTGATCGGCAAGAAGCGGGAGTATTTCTCGTGGCGTTTCGCGGTGGACTTCGAAGGCGGCGAACTGGCCGGCCTGATCGACAAGGCTGACGTCGAAGCGGTTGTCGAAACCAGCCGTGGCCGGGTGGAGATCGTCTCGGCGCGGCCGTTGCGCGAGATCAAGGGTTACCGCGCGATGTTCGACCTGGTGCCGCCGGAGGGCAGCAGCGAGCAGATCGACATCCGCCTGTACCTGCGCAGTGGCGGCAAGACCCTCACCGAAACCTGGCTGTACCAGTACACCCCGCCACCGGCAGGCGCGCCGGAGCGCACGCTGTACTGAAGTAGAGCGGTGCCGGCCAAGCGCCGGCACCCTTGATTCAGGGCTTGGCGTCGGTGGCGTGCGATTGCGTAGGCACACCCACTTCCACCGTGCCACGGCGGATCTTCATCCAGGTTTCGTCCTGCCAGCGCTCGTACTGCTTCGGATCCCAGTACTTGGGGTCATACAGGCGGTCGGCCTTGATCGTGCGGGCTATGCCGCCGTCCATGTACACGATGTCCACATTGTTGGACATCGAGCCTACGCGGCTGCCGGTCATCTCGCGTCGTCCCTTCCTCAGCACTTCGGCCATGCGCGGGCGCGCGACCTCGTCGCCATATTCGGCGCGCAACGCGCTTGCCTGCGCCCGCGCGGCGTCGTGCTGTTCCAGCGGCAGGGTCGCCCAGTACTCGTTGCGCAGGTCCACGAACAGCGGGTAGCCGCGTTCGGCGGCGACGTCCATCCACGCATAGGCCATGACCGGATTGCGTGGCTGTTCGACGCCATACCAGTACATCTCACCCAGGTAGCCCTGCGCGGGCTTGTCGGCATAGCGTGCGGCCAGCCGGAAGTTGTCCATCGCGCCGTTGACGTCGTTGCGGCGCAGGGCGTTGACGCCCCACTGCCGATACATCATGTCCGGATGGCTGTCCATGAAACCAGCACCGATCACGGCCGCGTCCTCTTCGCCGGACGGACGCTCGGCCGCAGTGGCGAACAGGGGCAGGAACAACACGGGAAGCAACAGCAGGGCGGGGCGCATGACGGACATCCAGTTCGGCAGCAGGTAGTGCCGCAGCCTAGGTCCGACCACGCGGTCTTGTAAACCGCAGGACGTCATGGCCCGTGAAGGGCCATGCGCTACAACGGCAGCGGTGCCTGCGCCGGATCGATGCGGCCCTCGCCCCGGGTGATCTTCTTGAACTCGGCGCGGCTGACCGACACGTAGCGCTCGTTGCCGCCGATCTCCACCTGCGGGCCGTCCTGCACGGCATGGCCATGTTCGTCCACGCGCACGGTCATGGTCGCCTTCTTGCCGCTGTGGCAGATCGTCTTGATCTCCTGCATCTCGTCGGCCCAGGCCAGCAGGTACTGGCTGCCCTCGAACAGCTCGCCGCGGAAATCGGTGCGCAGGCCATAGCACAGCACCGGGATGCGCAGCTGGTCGACCACTTCGCTGAGCTGCCAGACCTGGCTGCGGCTGAGGAACTGCGCCTCGTCTACCAGCACGCAGCCCAGCGGCCCGTGGGCCTGCAGATCCTGGCTGACCCACTGCTGCAGGTCGGTGTCGCGTTCGAAGGCCATGCCGTCGGCGCGCAGGCCGATCCGCGAGGCGACCACGCCCGCGCCGGCACGGTCGTCCAGGCGCGGGGTCAGGATCGCCACCCGCATGCCGCGCTCGCGGTAGTTGTGCGCGCTCTGCAGCAGGGTGGTGGTCTTGCCGGCGTTCATCGCCGAATAGTAGAAATAGAGCTTGGCCATCGGCCGATTGTACGACGCCACCCGGCGCCGGCCGAAGCCGTTCAGCAAGCCCACCGGCCGGCGGCTGTGGCCGCCACCAACGCCCGCTACAATCGCACCCCAATGCACGGTCTCAATCCCCCCCAAGCTGCCGCCGTCCTCCACATCGAAGGACCGCTGCTGGTGCTCGCCGGCGCCGGCAGCGGCAAGACGCGCGTGATCGTGGAGAAGATCGCCCACCTGATCGGCTGTGGCCGCTACCCGGCCAAGCGCATCGCCGCGATCACCTTCACCAACAAGTCGGCCAAGGAAATGCGCGAGCGCGTGGCCAAGCGCCTGCGCGAGCAGGATGCCGATGAAGTGACCATCTGCACCTTCCATGCGCTGGGCCTGAAGTTCCTGCAGATCGAGCATGCCGCCGTCGGGCTCAAGCGCGGTTTCTCGATCTTCGATGCCGATGACGCGGCCGCGCAGATCAAGGACCTGATGTACGGCGCCAAGCCGGACGACATCGAGGACATGAAGAACCTGGTGTCGCGCGCCAAGAACGCCGGCCTGTCGCCGGAGCAGGCGATGGCCGCTGCGCGCAGCAACCGCGAGAAGGAAGCGGCCGGCATCTACGAGCGTTACCAGTTGCGCCTGAGCGCGTTCAACGCCGTGGACTTCGACGACCTGATCCGGTTGCCGGTGCAGATCCTGGAAGAGAACCCGGAGATCGCGCTGGCCTGGCGCGAACGCATCGGCTATCTGCTGGTCGACGAATGCCAGGACACCAACGATGCCCAGTACCGCCTGCTCAAGCAACTGGCCGGTGACAAGGGCAACTTCACCTGCGTGGGCGATGACGACCAGTCGATCTACGCCTGGCGTGGCGCCAACCCGGAAAACCTGCAACAGATGGGGCGCGATTACCCGGCCCTGGAAATCATCAAGCTGGAGCAGAACTACCGGTGTTCCAACCGCGTGCTGCGCGCGGCCAATGCGCTGATCGCCAACAATCCGCACGAACACCTGAAGAAGCTGTGGAGCGACCAGGCCGATGGCGAGCGCATCCGTGTGTGGGAGTGCCGCAACAGCGAACACGAGGCCGAGAAGGTCGCCGCCGAGATCGCGTTCGTGGCGCAGACGCGCAACGTGCCGTGGAGCGATTTCTGCATCCTGTTCCGCGGCAACTTCCAGTCGCGTCCGCTGGAAAAGGCGATGCAGCTGCTGCGCATCCCCTACCACCTGACCGGCGGCACGATGTTCCTGGAGCGCCAGGAAGTGAAGGACACGCTGGCCTGGCTGCGGCTGCTGGTGAACCCGGACGATGACACCGCGTTCCTGCGTGCGGTGCAGTCACCCAAACGTGAAGTCGGCGCCGGCACCCTGGCCAAGCTGGCCGAACTGGCTTCGGAAAAGGACATGCCGATGGCGCAGGCCGCCGAAGCGATCGGTGCGCTGCAGCAGTTGCCGCCGCGCGCGGCCAACAGCCTGGCGCGCTTCACCGACATCCTGCGTGACCTGCGTGCGCAGACGCGGCAGATCAGCTCCGGCGACATGATCCGCAAGGTGGCCAAGGAATCGGGCCTGCTCAGCGAGCTGCGCCAGCAGGCCAAGGAAGAAGCCAGCTACCAGCGTCGTGCCAACAACATTGAAGAGCTGGCGCAGTGGTTCGAGGGTGGCCCGCGTGGTGCCACCGCTGCCGATCTGGCCGGCCAGCTGGCGCTGTTGTCGCGCAGCGACAAGGACGAGGGCGGCAACCAGGTGCGGATGATGACCATGCACGCCTCCAAGGGTCTGGAATTCCCGTACGTGTTCATCGTCGGCTGCGAGGATGGCGTGCTGCCGCACCAGGTCAGCCTGGACGAGGGCAACCTGCAGGAAGAGCGGCGCCTGCTGTACGTGGGCATCACCCGCGCCAAGATCCAGCTGTGGATGAGCTACAGCAAGCTGACCCGCAAGTTCGGTGAGCACGTGCGGCTGAAGCCGAGCCGCTTCTTCGAGGAGATCCCGGCCGAGGAGATCCAGCGCGATGGCGCGGATCCGGTGGCGGATGCGGCGCGGAAGAAGGAGCGGGCGACGGCGGGGTTGGCGGCGATCGAGGCGTTGTTCGATTGATCTGCGAACGGCGCGGCCCCTCGTGGCTGGCACCCGCTGCAGCGTATTTGTGGTTGGCCGGGCGGGTGGGCTGGTCGGGACACGCCGTAAACCCATCCTTGGGGGCTCGGCCGCGGCATCCATGCCGCGGACGGTCCCGCCCAGCC
>NZ_WKEE01000075.1:0-19241 GCF_021605635.1 Stenotrophomonas sp. PA-6-5C | reverse complement strand
GTTCGGGGCGGGGTGGGGCTCTGCACTCCCAGTGCACATCACCTGCACGCGCTGCTGCAGCCGGACTCGGCAGTCTGGTGGCGTCCCCAACGGTTGCCCAGGAGCGCCCCCATGAATACCCCCGGCACCCCCAAGCCTTCCTGGCGTCAGCGCAACGTGCTGCTGACCGTCGCCGCGGTGCTGCTGGCAATCGTGTTGATCCTGCTCTTCGTGCCCTGGTAGAGCTCAGCCGCACTCGGGTGAGGCAGATCGACGGTAGCTACGCGGTGAGCCGTTTCGATATGGGCCAACGCGTTCGTGAGCAGGGTGCCGAGCTGCTTGGCGATGTCGGCCGCAACTTCCGGGTCGGCGTGGGCTACAACTTCACCGACTTCAGTGACGACCTGACCAAGTTCGACTACACGCACCGCGGTTGGTACCTGAACCTGGTGGGTCGCTATTGATGACAGGGCAACGCCAGGCCATGCCTGGCAGGCCCGCAGAGGTCGCTACCCGGTAGTGCCAGGCCATGCCTGGCAAAACAACGGTCCCTCACTCCTGCTTGAGCAACTCCACCAGCTGCCGCAACCGGTAAGGCTTGGGCAGGAATTCCACCTGCTCGGGCAGCGGCGGCAACTGCGAGCGCGCATAGCCGGAGGAAAGAATCATCCGCGCCTGCGGCTGGTCGCGCGCGACGTGCTCGCTCAGCTCGATGCCGGACATGCCGTTGGGCATGCTGATGTCACTGAACACCACATCGAAACGCGCGCCACCCTGCAACAGGGCGACCGCTTCCTGCGCATCCGCCGTGGTCGCCACATCGATGCCGAAGTCGCGCAGGGCCAGCCCGATCATCTCGCGCAGATCGGTCTGGTCCTCCACCATCAATACGCGGATCGGATCATCGGTCATGTGCGGGGTCCTCGGTAGCAGGGAGCAGCAGGCTGACCGTGGTGCCGACACCGGGCGTGGTGGACACATCAACGAAGCCGCCACTCTGGGTGGTGAATCCGAACACCTGGCTCAGGCCCAGACCGCTGCCCTTGCCGATGTCCTTGGTGGTGAAGAAGGGTTCGGTCGCGCGCTCGGCGATGTCCGGGGCCATCCCATGGCCCTCATCGCAGACGCTCAACGTCACATAGGTCCGTTGCCGTGATGTTTCGGCGTCGGGGTCCATGCGGTGTTCCAGCGCGGTGGCGATCAGTACCCGACCGCCCCCCACCGTGGCGTCCGCAGCGTTGCCGACCAGATTGGCGAGCGCTGTCTGCAGCTGCACGGTGTCACTGAGTATCGCAGGCAGGCCGGCCGCCAGCGCGGTTTCCAGGGTGACGCCGGCAGGGCAGGTGGCCTGCAGGGCGGGCAGCCAGTCGTGGATACGCGCATTGATATCCAGCGTTTCGCGGATCAGGGTCTGCCCGGTACTGAAGGCCAGCAGCTGCCGGGTCAACAGGGCACCCCGATCGCTGGCCGCCTGCGCGGTGGTGAGCAGGGCATTGGCACGCTCATCATCACCCATGCGTGCCGACAGCAGGTCCAGCGCATTGACGATGGTGGTCAGCAGGTTGTTGAACTCGTGGGCAAGGCCGCGGCTGAGCTGGCCGACCGTCTCGAACTGCTGGGTCTGGCGCAGCGCCCGCTGCGCGTCGCGCAGGAGCCGTTGCGCCTGCCACTGCTCGGTGATGTCGCGGGTGATCTTGACGAAGCCCACCAGCTCGCCGTTCTCGACCACCGACTCGATGACCACGCTGGCGCGGAACGGCGACCCGTCACGGCGCACCCGCCAGCCTTCGGCGGCCTGGTGCCCGCTTTCCGCCGCCAGTCGCAGCAGCCGCTGCGGCTCGCCGGCATCGCGCTCGGCCGGCAGGTAGAAGCGCCCGAAGTGGGTGCCGATGACTTCTTCCGACCGATAGCCCTTGATGCGCTCGGCACCGGGATTCCAGCTGCAGACGATGCCATCGGGATCGAGCAGGTACAGCGCATGATCGCGCACGCTGTCGATCAGCAATCGCAGCTGTCGGGAAGGGTCCGTCAACACGGACGGCGTCGAAGCGGCAGCGACCACGATGAAATGCGTATTACCTGTGTGAGGCACGAGAACGTAGGCAGTGGAGTGTGAAGAAAGCGTGCACGCAGTGCCCGTGCCATTGGTCGTATGCGGCTGAATGCGACACGGAGTAACATCACCCCCCTTTTCCAATGTGGAACCGACCTGCATGCGTCCTGGTGCGACTACGCGTGACCGCTGGATCTGGATGACCTCGGCGGTGCTGGTGGCGGCTACGGCCGCGCTGGAACTGGTGGTGCCGCTGGGCTATGCCGTATGGCTGGCCTATTTCATGGCCATCGGTGTCACTGTGTTCCAGCGCAGCGCCCGGGTGCCGTTCGTGGTGGCCGTCTGCGCCTGCGTGCTGCTGGCGGTGGGCTACAACGTGGCGCCGGCCAGCACCAATTCGTCCTTCTCGTTCGTCAACCGGACCATCGGCGGCGCCGCTTTCCTGATGATCGCGCTCATCGCATCACGCGCCATCCAGGCGCGGCGCGAGGCGATGCGCGCGCTGTGGCTGCAGGAAGCGGAGAACGCAGTGGCGCTTGGCCTGCGCGGCGAGCTGGCGCCCGAGCAGATTGCCGAGGCGGCGGTGACGGCGCTGGCGACCCACCTGCGCGCGGATGTCGGAGCGCTCTATCGGCTGGAGGGGGGGCGCCTGCAGCTGACCGGTGGGCTGGCGTTGCCGACCGGCATCCCGGCCACGCTGGGCCTGCAGGAAGGGGTGGCAGGGCAGGTCGCCCGCGACCAGCTGGCGCGGCACCTGCAGGGCGGCGACGCGGCAACGCTGGAACTGCAGACGGGCCTGGGGCGCGTGCCTGTGCGCGAGCGCATCCTCGCCCCGGTCAGCAGTGACGGCGCTGTGGTCGGTGTGATCGAGCTCGGCCGTTCGGTGGTGGGCGATCAGCGCGCGCTCGACGACGAGCTGTTGGAGCGCTGCGCCGAAACGATCGGCATGGCACTGCGCACCTCGATGCTGCGTGGACAATTGATGGTGCTGCTGGAGGAGTCGCAGCGCCAGGGCGAAGAGCTGCAGGCACAGCAGGAAGAACTGCGGGTGGCCAACGAGGAGCTGGAAGAGCAGAGCCGCAGCCTGATGCAGTCGCAGAGCCATCTGGAACAGCAGCAGGCCGAGCTTGAGCAGAGCAATGTGCAGCTGGAAGAGCGCACCCACGAGCTGGAGGCGCAGAAGCAGGCGCTGCTGGTCGCGCAGGGCCAGCTGGTCCGTAACAGCAACGAACTGGCCGCCACCTCGCGCTACAAGTCCGAGTTCCTGGCCAACATGTCGCACGAGCTGCGCACGCCGCTGAACAGTTCGCTGATCCTGGCCAAGCTGCTGGCCGACAACAAGGACGGCACGCTCAGCGACGAGCAGGTCAAGTACGCCCGCGCCATCCTGTCATCCAACAACGACCTGCTGGCGCTGATCAACGACATCCTCGATCTGTCGCGCATCGAGGCAGGGCACGTCGAACTGGCCGACGAAGTGGTGGTGGTCGACAGCGTGCTGCAGCGGCTGCGTGAGACCTTCGAGCCGATGGCGCGGCAGAAAGGCCTGGCGCTGCAGATCGAGGCCGATGGCCTGGCCCCCAGCCAGCTGGTGGCCGACAACCAGCGCCTGCAGCAGATCCTGAAGAACCTGCTGGCCAATGCGGTCAAGTTCACCGAGCACGGCAAGGTCAGCCTGCACGTTCGCAGCGGCGGCAATGGCCGGATCCGATTCGAGGTCTCCGACAGCGGCATCGGCATCGCACGCGACCAGCTGCAGCTGATCTTCGAAGCCTTCCGCCAGGCTGATGGCAGCACCCGCCGCCGTTATGGCGGCACCGGCCTGGGCCTGTCGATCTCGCGTGACCTTGCGGTACGCATGGGCGGCGATATCCAGGTGGACAGCGAGCCGGGCCGCGGCAGCTGCTTCATTCTTGAGCTGCCCCTGCAGGGCGCGCCGATGGCCGAGGCCACTGCAGAAGCCGCAGTGGCCGTGCCCGTGCAGCGGGCCCCCGTCGCGACGGTGACACCTGCAGCACCTGCCCAGCGATCCAGTGCAGCGCCGGTCGCACCTGTGGCCGATGACCGTGGCCGGCGCCACCACGCAGGGCGGTTGATCCTGGCCGTGGAAGATGATGCGGTCTTCGCCGAAGCGCTGGTGACGCTGGCGCACGAGCTCGATTTCGACTGCGTGGTAGCCACCACCGCCGAAGAGGCGTTGGCGCTGGCGGCGGAACTGCGCCCGAACGGCATCCTGCTGGACATCGGCCTGCCCGACGTTTCGGGCCTGACCGTGCTCGAACGGCTCAAGCGCAATCCCGATACCCGGCACATTCCGGTGCACGTGGTCTCCGGCATGGACCGCAGCCAGGTGGCGCGCGAGCTGGGCGCGATCGGTTTCGCGATCAAGCCGACCACGCGCGAGCGGCTGGTGGCTGCCATCGAGCAGCTTGAACAGACCAGCCAGCGCGACGTGCGTCGCCTGCTGATCGTGGAAGACGACAACGACCTGCGCCGCAACCTGGAGCTGCTGCTGGGCCGCGATCAGCTGCAGATCGCCGCTGTCGGCACGCTTGCCGCAGCGGTGGAACAGCTGAGCACGGTCACCTTCGACTGCATGGTGATGGACCTGTCGCTGCCCGACGGCAGTGGCTACGACCTGCTTGAGCACATGGCGGGCAACGATGATGTCGGCTTCCCGCCGGTCATCGTCTACACCGGCCGTGCCCTCAGCCGCGCAGAAGAGCAGCGCCTGCGCCGCTACTCCAAGAGCATCATCATCAAGGGCGCGCGTTCGCCCGAACGCCTGCTCGACGAGGTGACGCTGTTCCTGCACAGCGTGGAGGCCAACCTGCCCAGCGACCAGCAGCGCCTGCTGCGCGAAGCGCGCCGCCGCGACACCGTGCTCGACGGACGCACCGTGCTGCTGGCCGAGGACGATGTGCGCAACATCTTCGCCTTGTCCAGCGTGCTCGAGCCGCTGGGGGTGACGCTGGAGATCGCCCGCAACGGCCAGGAGGCCGTTGATCGGCTGGCCCAGCGTGAGGTGGACCTGGTGCTGATGGACATCATGATGCCGGAGAAGGATGGCCTGCAGGCGATGCGCGAGATCCGCGCGCAGCGCCACCTGCAGGACCTGCCGATCATCGCGCTGACCGCCAAGGCCATGCCCGATGACCGTGAGCGCTGCCTGCAGGCCGGTGCCAACGATTACATCGCCAAGCCCATCGACGTGGACAAGCTGGTGTCGCTGTGCCGGGTCTGGTGCTCGCGGCAATGAACGAGCAGGCGCTGTTCGACCTGGAGCTGAAGGTGCTGCTGGAAGCGCTGTACCAGCGCTACCACTACGACTTCCGCAGCTATGCGGTGTCCTCGCTACGCCGTCGCGTCAGCCAGGCCATGCAGCGCTACGAATGCGAGCGCCTGTCGGACCTGCAGCATCGGCTGCTGCACGAGCCGGAGCTGTTCGCCCAGGCCATGCAGTTCTTCACCGTGCAGGTTTCGGAGATGTTCCGTGACCCGGAGTATTTCCGGCAGATGCGCGAACAGGTGGTGCCGGTGCTGCGCACCTACCCCTCGGTGAAGCTGTGGGTGGCCGGCTGCAGTACCGGCGAGGAAGTGTGGTCGCTGGCGATCCTGCTGCACGAGGAAGGCCTTCTTGAGCGCAGCATCGTCTACGCCACCGACATCAACCCCGCTGCACTGGCCACGGCCGAAGCCGGCGCCTACGGCATCGACCGCCTGGCGCAGTTCAGCCGGAACTACCTTGCCGCTGGCGGTACCGGTTCACTGTCGGACTATTACACCACCGCCTACGACGGTGCGGTCTTCGATCGCCAGTTGCGCCGCAACGTGGTATTCGCCGACCACAGCCTGGCCACCGACACGGTGTTTTCGGAAGTGCACCTGGTGTCCTGCCGCAATGTACTGATCTATTTCAACCGCGACCTGCAGGATCGGGCGGTGGGATTGTTCCGCGAAGCACTGGTGCATCGCGGCTTCCTCGGCCTGGGCAGCAAGGAGTCGCTGCAGTTCGGTCGCCATCACGATGCGTTCGAAGCCTGTTCGCGGGAGCACCGCCTGTACCGGAAGGTGGCCTGATGGTGGCGATGTCCCGCCCTGGAGTGGTGGTGATCGGTGCATCGGCCGGTGGCGTGGCCGCCCTGCAGATCGTGCTTGGCGCGTTGCCGGCCAGCCTGCCGGTGCCGGTACTGGTGGTGCTGCACCTGCCGCGCGACCGTTCCAGCCGCATCGCCGATGTGCTGGCGCCGTACTGCGCGCTGACCGTGCGTGAAGCGGAGGACAAGCAACCGCTGCAGGCGGGAACGGTGACGTTCGCGCCGCCGGACTACCACCTGTTGGTGGAGGACACGCAGGCCATCGCACTGTCGATGGACGATCCGGTGCTGTTCTCGCGGCCGGCCATCGATCCGCTGTTCGAATCTGCCGCAGCCGTGTTCGGCACGCGCGTGCTGGCGATCCTGCTGACCGGTGCCAGCAGCGACGGGACTGATGGCGTAGCCACGGTGCGCGCTGCGGGTGGCCAGGCCTGGCTGCAATGCCCCGAGGAGGCCGAGGCATCGATGATGCCGGCCTCCGCCCTGCAGCACGCCGGCGCCGACGCCGTGCTGCCCCTTGAACTGATGTGTCGTCGCCTGAAGGAGTTGTTTGCATGAACCTGCTGCCACCGGACCCTGCCCAGTCGCAGGCCCCGGTCAACCTGCTGATCGTCGACGACGTGCCGCAGAACCTGGTGGCGATGGAGGCGCTGCTGCGCCGCGAGGGCGTCAACCTGCTGCTGGCCGATTCCGGTGCGCAGGCGCTGGAACTGCTGCTGGAGCATGAGGTGGCGCTGGCGCTGCTGGACGTGCACATGCCGGAGATCGACGGCTTCATGCTGGCCGAGCTGATGCGCGGCTCGCAGCGCAGCCGCGACGTGCCGATCATCTTCCTGACCGCCTCGCCGGACGATCCGCACAGGGTCTTCAAGGGCTACGGGACCGGCGCGGTGGATTTCCTGCACAAGCCGGTGGCGCCGCAGGTGATCCTCAGCAAGGTCAACGTGTTCATCGAGCTCTACCAGCAGCGACAGCTGCTGAAGACGCGCAACGAGGCGCTGGAGCGCGCATTGAAGCTCAACGAGACCATGGCAGCGGTGCTGACCCACGACCTGCGCACGCCGTTGTCGGCCATCCTGCTGTGTGCCGACAAGCTGTCGCTGGAGCTGCCGGCCGACAATGCCGGCGCGCAGCAGACACTGAGCTATCTGGAAGCCAGCACGCTGCGGATGGCGCGCATGGTCGAGCAGCTGCTGGACTTCTCGCGGATCCGCAGTGGTGGCCTGCGCCTGCAGAGTGGCGCCTGCGACCTGGCCGAGGTGACGCGTGCGGTGCTGGTGGAGGCCGGTGCCGGTCATCGAACCGATCGGATCGCACTGGATGTGCGCGGTGATTCGACACTGCAGGGCGACATGGATCGTTTGGGGCAGATCATCGCCAACCTGGTCGGCAACGCACTCACCCATGGCGCCGACGCGGCGGTACAGGTACAGGTCGACGGCAGCGATGCACGTATTGTCGCGCTGCGCGTAAGCAACGCCGGCCATGTCGATGAAGCGTTGCTGCCGCGCTTGTTCGAACCGTTCAAGGCCAGCTTCCACCAGAGCAACGGGCTTGGGCTGGGCCTGTACATCGTTGACCAGTTCGTGCGTGCCCATGGTGGACAGCTGAGCGCGCGCAACGACGCAGGACAGGTGGTGTTCGAGGCACTGCTGCCGCGCCGCGCCGATGGACGCAGTCCGGTCGCTACCTGAATTCTTCAGCTGGCGCGTGAGCGTACTGAGACGGACTCGTCCGCAACTGCTACCGTGGCACCACTCTTGCAAAGGAAGCTCCATGCCACTGCGTGCCATCGCCTACGTCAGCCAGTCCAAGCCGGATCTTTCCGCCGAACGTCTGCAGGCGCTGGTCGAAGATGCCGCGCGCTTCAACAAGGTGGCAGGGGTGACCGGCGTGTTGCTGAATGACGGCGAGCGCTTCCTGCAGTACATCGAAGGTCCACCCGATGGCATCGATTCGGTGTATGAGCGCATCCTGCAGGCTGGCAGTCATGTCGACATCGTCGAGCTCGCGCGCGGCCGGGTTGGCCAGCGCCAGTTTCCGTACTGGGCGATGCGCGTGTTGCCGGTGGACGCTGCGCTGCTGCGCCAGCTTTCCGCAGGTGACTGGTCGGGATTCGCCCGCACGGTGAACGGTGACAGTGCATTGCTCACCGCGGTGGATCTGTTGACCGAGGTCGTGCGGCCGGCGCTCAGCGCGGGCTGATCGCTAGCGTTACGGTGCGCAGTACGCCGCGTGCAATGCCTGCAGCACCCCCAGCGCCGGACCTTCCAGCAGCCGATAGTGCAGTGTCTGTGCCTGCCGTCGCGTTGCCACCACATCCAGATGGCGCAGCACGGCCAGATGCTGTGACAGCGCCGATGCGCTCAGGCCGGTCACCGCCTGCAGCTCCGGCACCGGTGCTTCGCCTTCCACCAGACGACACAACACACGCAGTCGCGCCGGGTGGGCCAGCGATTTCAGCAGGCTGGCCGCCTGCACAGCATGCGCGGCCATCGCTGCACTGTCGGTGGTAACGCTGGGCACGGCTTGACCCGGTAGTTCAGGAAAGCCTAATTTAGGAAAATCTAAATTAAAGGGCAAGCCGATGCGCGCCATACAGTGGGGCAGGACGTGAACCTGCCATGGGCGGCAATTGCAGGCGGCGGCCTGATCGGTGCGTCGGCGGTGGTGCTGCTGGCCACGCTGGGGCGGGTGGCTGGCATCAGCGGCATCACCGCTGGCACCGTGGCCGCACCGCGTGGTGATCGTGGCTGGCGCTGGGCCTTCCTGCTCGGCCTGATGGTGGCTGCTGCGGCGGTACTGAGCTGGCAGGCGGGCGCGGGACAACCACCGCGCGCGTTGTTGCGTGACGCACTGCCGGCTTGGCAATTAATCGGTGCCGGTGTGCTGGTGGGCGTCGGTACGCGGCTGGGCAATGGCTGCACCAGCGGCCACGGTGTCTGTGGCCTCGCCCGGGGATCACGACGATCGCTGGTGGCGGTGCTGGTGTTCATGGCCTGCGCGATGCTCACCACGTTCCTGGTGCGCCACGGCGCGGGTCTTGCATGAGCCGCAGCTTGTGGGCCGCATGTGCTGCCGGTGGTCTGTTCGGCGCCGGCCTCGCGCTGGCCGGCATGACCGATCCGCGTCGCGTGCTCGGATTCCTCGATGTGGCTGGCGACTTCGATCCCACGCTGGCCTGGGTGCTGGCGTCGGCGCTGCTGGTCAGCGCACTTGGCCAGTTGTGGTTGCGGCGGCGGAAACGTCCATGCTGCGCCGAGCGTTTCCAGCTGCCGACGGCACAGGCCATCGACAGGCGGTTGTTGCTGGGTGCGGCAATGTTCGGTATCGGCTGGGGCTGGGTTGGGTACTGCCCAGGACCCGCACTGGCTGCGTTGGCGGTGGGCGCGCGCGAAGCCCTGTGGTTCGTGCCGGCGATGGCGGCTGGTTTCTGGCTGCATGATCGCTGGCTGCGCTGAGGTTTCACGTTTGCCTCACCGTTGCAGGGTTCAGATCATTCTTCCCGGGGAAAGGAGCATGGCATGGCACGGATGGAGTGGAAGGGCAGCGCGTTGTTGGCGGCGGCACTGGCGACGGCGGCGATGCCGGCCATGGCCTGCACACGCGCGGTGTATCTGGGCGACAACGGCGATGTCATCACCGCTCGCTCGATGGACTGGAAAGTGGACGTGGCCACCAATCTCTACGTGCTGCCGCGTGGCATTGCGCGTACCGGACAGGCGGGGCCGGGGTCGATCGCCTGGACCGCGCGCTACGGCAGCGTGGTGGCCACCGGCTACGATATCTCCACCACCGATGGCATGAACGAGAAGGGCCTGGTCGCCAACCTGCTGTGGCTGGTCGAGTCGGAATACCCTGCCCAGCGCAGCGGCAAGCCCGGCCTCTCGATCTCGCTGTGGGCGCAGTACGTGCTGGATAATTTCGCCACGGTGGAAGAAGCCGTGACCGCCCTGCAGCGCGAGCCGTATTCGATCGTCACCGACAAGGTGCCAGGCGAGGACCGCCAGGCGACGCTGCATCTGTCGCTGTCCGACGCCACAGGTGACAGCGCGATCGTCGAATACATCGGCGGGCGCCAGGTGATCCACCACGATCGCCGCTACCAGGTGATGACCAATTCGCCGGTCTTCGACCAGCAGCTGGCGTTGAACAGCTACTGGCAGCAGATCGGTGGCACGGTGATGCTGCCAGGCACCAACCGTTCGGCCGACCGCTTCGCGCGCGCGTCGTTCTACATCAACGCGATTCCGAAAGCGGAAGATCCGGTGGAGGCGCTGGCCAGCGTGTTCAGCGTGATCCGCAACGTGTCGGTACCGTTCGGCATCACCACGCCGGGCGAGCCGAACATCTCGTCCACCCGCTGGCGTACGGTCGCCGACCACAAGCGGCGCCTGTACTTCTTCGAGTCGGCACTGACACCCAATACCTTCTGGGTCGATCTGAACAAGGTCGATTTTGGCGGCAAGGTGCTCAAGCTCGATCTCGGCCGAGACCAGCGCAATACGTTTGCCGGCGATGCGCTGGGCCATTTCGTGCCCAGCGCGCCGTTCACCTTCCTTGGCGTCGAGGGCTAGTTCGATGCCTGGCTGGAGGCCGGATAGACGGCCTGGATCGTGCAGCTGCCACGGGTGTACTGCGGCAGTGGCGCCACTTCGTCGTTTCTCAGGTCGCCGTTCTCAAACCCGGCGGTGAGGATGCGATCGCCGGGATTGCCGCAGATCAGGCCGTTCTGCATGCCGGAGCGGAAGCTCAGCTGCGGCGCGCGGTCGAGCTGGCGGCAGTGGCTGCCCAGTTCAATGCGGTAGTAGCGATGGCCGCCATTGCGATGCGGATTGGTCTCCACCAGCATGCCCTGCGGATCGGACGACCAGGCACGTACGTTGCGGGTGGCGAAACAATACGAGGCCGAGCCGCCGAAGCCGCGGCGGACGTCCTTGCGTTGGCGGATCGTCATGGCGGGCAGGGTGGCCGTGTGCAGGCGGTCGCTGTCGCGCGCCACGCTGGCGTAGTCGCGGGCCTGAACCGGAGTGACCGCACTGACGGCACAGCTGCGCCCGTCGACCACGACGCGCTCGCTGGGACGACCGCAGGCCCAGCCGGCGGGTGCTTCCAGCTTCAGTGTGGTGGCCGCGCGGATGCCGGGGCAATCCTCAGCAAAGTCGATGCGATAGGCTTGGCCGGAGGCGGCGCGCATCGCGATCGAGCGTGGTGATGCCTGCTCCACTTCCTGGACACCGACAGCGTCCATGCAGTGCGGGGCCGGTGGCGTGCGTTCCTGTGCAGAGGCGCTGGTGGCAAGTGCCAGACTAAGGCTGGCAGCCAGCATCAGGGATACGTGCTGTTGGGTCATGACCTGCACTCCATGCGTGGGTGACGGGCCGACTATAGCAGCGGTTTGCACGGCCCGTGTTACACGCGCACACTCGACGGATGGGCGCCATTTTCCACCTGCGGCACTACGGTCAGGCCACCGGCCTGGATCGCCACGACTATGCGCAGTGGGTGTTGCCCCTGCAGGGTGAGCTGCAGTTCGAGATGGAGGGCAGGGGCGGTCGTCTTGACCTGCTGCAGGGCGCCTTCGTGGCTGCTGGCGAGGCGCACGACCAACTGGCCGATGGGCCCAACGGTTTCGTGATTGTCGACTGCGGGCCGGGCGTGCTTGATGACGCAACCCAGGAGCACCTGTGCCGGCAACGCTGGCTGCACCTGCCGTTGTCGCTGCGGCAGCGGCTTGCCCGGGTGCAGGCAGGGCAGCCGGTGCCGGCGCTGTTGCCGGACCTGCTGCACATGTTCGCCCCGGCCGGCAGCGGCGCGCGCCTGCAGGGTCTGTGCGCTGCCGTCGAGGCAATGCCGGGGCAGGCGTGGCCAGTCGCGCGCATGGCCACCTTCGTCGGCATCAGCGAAAGCCGTCTGCATGCAGTGTTCCAGCGCGAATTCGGGCTCAGCCCGCAGGCCTGGCTCAGTGCCAGCCGGCTGCGCTGGGCCAAGCACCAGTTGCGGGTCAGCCCGGCATCGATCAGCGACATCGCACTGGCCGCAGGGTATTCCGAGCAGAGCGCACTGACTCGTGCGCTGCGCCGCGAATGCGGGCAGACGCCGGCAGCATGGCGGCGGGCGGGCGGCCAGTAGCCTCGGTCAATACGCCGCTTCCTCTGTCGCCTACACTTCGCGGCCTGTGCTCTCCCGCCAAGAACCTGTAATGCGCAACAACCCGATTGCTCTGGGCATCGCCAATGGCATTGCCGCCGGTGCGCTGTGGGGCGTGGTCTTCCTCGCGCCCGCCGTGCTGGACACCTTCAATGCACTGCAGCTCTCCGCTGGCCGCTATCTGGTCTATGGCCTGATCGCGGTGGCCCTGCTGCTGCCGCGCTGGAAGCGCTTGGCGCCGAAGCTCGGCCGTGCCGAATGGATCGGCCTGTTGTGGCTGAGCCTCGCCGGCAACCTGGTGTACTTCCTGCTGTTGGCCACGGCGGTGCAGTGGGCCGGTGGCGCCGCTGCTTCGTTGATTGTCGGCCTGATTCCGGTAGTGGTCACCCTGGTGGGCGTGCGCGAGCAGGGCGCGGTGCCGTTGAAGCCGTTGCTGCCGGCGTTGGGCATGTGCGTGCTAGGGGTGGCGATGGTCGGCTGGGAGGCGCTGATGTCCGAACACCTGGGCACTCCCTGGCGGCAGCGCCTGATCGGCCTGCTGTGCGCGTTCGGTGCGTTGTTCTCATGGGCGCCGTACTCCATCGGCAACAGCCGCTGGTTGGCGCGGCGGCCCGATCTTTCCAGCCATGACTGGTCGCTGCTGACCGGTGTCACTACTGGCGGCTTGTCACTGCTGCTGGTGCCGATGGCGTTCATCGGACACGCCGGGACTCATACGGCAGCGCAGTGGAGTGGGTTCTGGGCCATCAGCGCGGGCGTTGCGGTGGTTGCTTCGATCCTCGGCAATGCGTTCTGGAACCGCGCCAGTCGCCTGCTGCCGCTGACCCTGACCGGGCAGATGATCGTGTTCGAAACCCTGTTCGCGCTGCTGTATGCCTTTGCCTGGCAGCGACGTTGGCCAGGCCTGCTTGAACTGCTGGCGATCGTGCTGCTGGTCGGCGGCGTGCTGTTGTGCGCGCATGCGCACCGCACGCCACGCGCGATCACCGAACATGTCGGCTGAATCGGCGCATTGAAGCCGACGATCACCGGTTTGTCTCAATTGCAACCAAATGCCGGCACGTTGGCCGATGATCGCCGCAAAGAAATATTGCGCCGCAACACTTGACAGCGGCCATCGCGCCGGTGTTTTCTGTACGTCATGGTCCTTGATGCCGCCAACGCCCGTCTGATCGCCCCCGCTGCCGCGGGCCGTTCGACTGCGCCGGTCGCCATCACCACCACCATTACCACCACCACCGTCACCACTGCCCTGGTGCGGCCCGTCGTCTTCGTGTAACTCCCGAAAACAACGGCCCCGCACCATCCAGGTGACGGGGAAACTCGACCACCTGCATGCGACGGGGCCTCCAACCGAGGTCTGCATGTCTTCCACCGCCCCCGCCCATTCCCCCGCTGCGTCCGCTCTGGCTGCGCCGTCCACTGTCGTGCACAAGTTCGGCGGTACTTCGGTGGCCGACGCTGAGCGCTATCGCCATGTTGCCGGTCTGCTGCTGGCCCGCCCCGAGTCGTTGCAGGTCAGCGTGGTCTCGGCCATGAAGGGTGTTACCGACGCGCTGATCGAACTGGCGCACCTGGCAGCCCAGGGCGATGCCGGCTGGCAGGAAGCCTGGCATGCACTGCGCGCGCGCCATCGCGGTGCCGCGGTAGCGCTGCTGGGTGAGCAGGTGGGCGACACCGTGGACTGGATCGACGCGCGCTTCGACCAGCTGGCCGAGGTGCTGGCCGCACTGGCGGTGATCGGTGAACTGCCGCGCGAAGTGCTCGACCGCGTGCAGGGCCTGGGCGAAGTATTCTCCGCGCAGTTGCTCGGCACCCATTTGCGCGCGCTGGGTGAGGACTGCGCGGTGCTGGATGCACGCGATGTGCTGGTGGTCGGCCATGGCGAACTGGGCGTGGATGTCGACTGGGATGCCAGTGCCGGCCGCCTTGCCGCGTGGCGGCTGCAGCATCCGCAGCTGCGCGTGGTCGCTACCGGCTTCGTCGCCCGCGACCGCCAGGATCGTGTCACCACGCTGGGCCGCAACGGCAGCGACTATTCCGGTGCGATCTTCGCCGCGCTGTTCAATGCCGATGAGCTGCATATCTGGACCGACGTCGACGGCGTGCTGTCGGCCGACCCGCGTCTGGTGCCGGAGGCTGTGCAGCTGCACGCGCTGAGCTACGACGAGGCCTGCGAACTGGCTTACTTCGGGGCCAAGGTGGTGCATCCGCAGACCATGTCGCCGGCAATCCGGCTGGGCCTGCCGATCTTCATCCGCAATACGTTCCAGCCCAGCCATCCGGGTACCCGCATCAGCGCCGAGCGCTCGCCACGTGGCCCGGTGAAAGGACTGACGCTGAGCGCGGATCTGGCCCTGCTGAATCTGGAAGGCACCGGTCTGATCGGCGTGCCGGGTACCGCCGAACGCGTGTTCGCCGCGCTGCGCCAGGCGCAGGTCTCGGTAGTGATGATCTCGCAGGGCTCTTCCGAACATTCGATCTGCTGTGTTGTCCGCGCAGGCGAAGCGGCGCGTGGTCGCGATGCGGTGGTGCAGGCGTTTTCGCACGAGCTGGCTGCCGGCCAGGTGCAGCGCGTGCAGGTCAGCGAGGGCGTCAGCGTGCTGGCCGCGGTCGGCGATGGCATGGCGGGCCAGCCAGGCGTGGCCGCACGACTGTTCGAATCGCTGGGCCGGGCGCAGGTGAACATCCTGGCGATCGCACAGGGGTCGTCCGAGCGCAACATCTCGGTGGCGGTGGCAAGCGCCGATGCGACCCGCGCGCTGCGTGCCGCGCATGCGGGGTTCTGGCTGTCGCCGCAGACGTTCGCGGTGGGCGTGATCGGTCCGGGCAATGTCGGCGCCGCGCTGCTGGACCAGTTGCTGGCCGCGCGCCCGCAGCTGCTGGCCAAGGCCAACGTCGATCTGCGCCTGCGCGCGCTTGCGTCACGCTCGCGCATGCGCCTGGAGGCCGATGGCCTGCATGAAGACTGGCGCCAGGCGCTGCAGGACGCCGGACAGAGCAGCGACCTGGACCACTTCACCGAGCACCTGCTGGCCGCTCATCTGCCGCATGCGGTGGTGATCGAC
Organism: Stenotrophomonas sp. PA-6-5C; assembly: GCF_021605635.1. Classification (NCBI taxonomy): domain Bacteria; kingdom Pseudomonadati; phylum Pseudomonadota; class Gammaproteobacteria; order Lysobacterales; family Lysobacteraceae; genus Stenotrophomonas; species Stenotrophomonas sp. PA-6-5C. The sequence goes on along the minus strand of NZ_WKEE01000075.1, from coordinate 3,894 downwards.
TGCAGTGGCAGCGCCGAAGTTTCCGAGCGCTATGAAGGCTGGCTGGCTGCAGGCATCCATGTGGTGACCCCGAACAAGCAGGCCGGCGCCGGGCCGCTTGCGCGCTACCAGCGCATCCGCGCGGCGGCGGCGGCCAGTGGCGCGCGCTTCCGCTACGAGGCCACGGTCGGAGCGGGCCTGCCAGTGATCACCACGCTGCGTGACCTGGTGGATACCGGTGACGAAGTGCTGGCCGTCGAAGGTATCTTCTCCGGCACGCTGGCATGGTTGTTCAATCGTTTCGACGGCAGCCAGCCGTTCTCGGAACTGGTCGCGCAGGCGCGTTCGATGGGCTACACCGAGCCGGATCCGCGCGATGACCTTTCCGGTGTGGACGTCGCGCGCAAGCTGGTGATCCTGGCCCGCGAGGCCGGACACGCACTCAGCCTGGAGCAGGTACAGGTGGAGAGCCTGGTGCCGGCGTTGCTGCGTGAGGGAAGCGTGGACGACTTCATGGGCCGCCTGGGCGCATCCGATGAGGCGCTGCTGGCACGGTTGCACGACGCCCGTGAGCGCGGTGCAGTGCTGCGCTATGTCGCACGGCTGGGGCCGGACGGTGCCTCGGTCGGCCTGCAGGAGCTGCCGGCCGACCACGCGTTCGCCAACCTGCGGTTGACCGACAACGTGGTGCAGTTCCGTACCCGCCGCTACTGCGACAACCCGCTGGTGGTGCAGGGCCCGGGCGCGGGTCCGGAAGTGACCGCTGCCGGCGTGTTCGCTGATCTGCTGCGGGTGGCGGCCGGCGAAGGAGCGCGGCTGTGATCGCACGCGCCTTCGCGCCCGCATCGGTGGCCAACGTGGCCGTGGGTTTCGACATCCTGGGTCACGCCATCGCCGGTATCGGCGATACGGTGAGCGTGCGCCGCATCGACGAGCCACGGGTGCGCATCGATGCGATCCGCGGCAGTGCGGTGGAGCTGCCGCTGGAAGCCGCCGGCAACACCGCTGGCGCGGCGCTGATATCGCTGCGTGAGGGGCTGGGACTGGGCTTCGGTTTTGCCATCGAGATCGACAAGGGCATTCCCTTCGGCTCCGGCATGGGCGGATCGGCTGCCTCCTGCGTGGCCGCGCTGGTGGCGGCCAATGCGCTGTTGGACGTGCCACTGTCGCGCGAAGCGCTGTATCCGTTTGCACTGGATGGCGAAGCGGTGGCCAGCGGTGGCCGCCATGGTGACAACGTCGGCCCGCTGTTGCTGGGGGGCGTGGCGCTGTGTACGGCTGATCGCCTGGTGCCGATTCCGGTGCCGGCCAGCTGGCACAGCCTGCTGGTGCATCCGCATGCGGTGCTGGAAACCCGACGTGCGCGGCAGGCGCTGCAGGGCAGCTACGCGCTGAGCGAATTCGTTGCGCAGAGCGCCAACCTGGGGCTGGTGTTGAGTGGTTGCCATCGCAGTGATGCATCGCTGGTGCGCGCCGGCCTGCGTGATGTGCTGGTCGAGCCGCGGCGGGCGGGCCTGATCGTGGGCTTCGACGCGGCGCGCGATGCGGCATTGGCGGCAGGTGCGATGGGCGCAGGCATTTCCGGCGCCGGGCCCAGCGTATTCGCCTGGTTTGAAGATGCCGAGCAGGCGCGCGCGGCAGCCGAGCCGGTGCGTGCGGCGTTTGCCGCTGCCGGCTTCGACAGCGATGCCTGGGTCTCGCCACTCGATGCACCCGGAGCCAACTTGTGCTGACTTCTTCCTCCCTACCGGATATCGATCCCATGCAATTCGTTTCGACCCGTGGCCAGTCGCCGGCTGTTGGACTCAGTGCGGCCATCGCCGCCGGCCTCGCGCCTGATGGTGGACTGTACGTGCCGCAGGTGTTGCCGGCGCCGCGCACGTTGCAGGCCGGTGCGACGCTGGCCGACACCGCCGCTGACCTGCTGGCGCCTTTCTTCGACGGGGATGCGCTGGCTGATGCCCTGCCATCGATCTGTCGTGAGGCTTTCGATTTTCCCGTGCCATTGCGTGCGCTGGGCAATAGTGGGAATCACGTGCTGGAACTGTTCCATGGGCCGACGGCGGCGTTCAAGGACATCGGTGCGCGTTTCCTCGCCGGCGTGCTGTCGCGCCTACAGACCGGCAAGGGCCGCGACCTGACCATCGTGGTGGCTACCTCCGGTGACACCGGCGCGGCCGTGGCGGCGGCCTTCCATCGGCAAACCGGTGTACGCGTGGTGGTGCTGTATCCCGATGGGCGGGTGTCGCCGCGACAGGCCCATCAGCTCGGCTGCTTCGGCGACAACATCCAGGCGCTGCGGGTAGCTGGTTCGTTCGACGATTGCCAGGCGATGGTGAAGCAGGCGCTGGCCGACCGCGATCTGCAGGCACAGGTGCCGCTGAGTTCAGCCAACAGCATCAGCCTGGGCCGGCTGCTGCCGCAGATGAGCTATTACGCGCATGCGGCGCTGACCCACCACGCGCAGCATCAACGGCGCTTGAACCTGGTGGTGCCGACCGGAAATCTCGGCAACGCGATGGCGGCGGTGCTGGCGCGCGCGCTGGGCGTGCCGATCGGGCAGATCGTGCTGGCGACCAATGCCAACGCGGTGCTGCCGCGATACTTCGGTGGCGATCAGTACCAGCCGGCGGCCAGCATTGCGACCGTAGCCAATGCCATGGATGTCGGCGCTCCCAGCAATTTCGAGCGGCTGCGCTGGCTGTACCAGGGTGACGATGCCGAACTGCGCGCAGCGTTCCGCGCCTTCGCAGTGGATGACGTGACCATCCGCGCGACCATTGCCAGCGCCCATGCCAGCGACGGTGAACTGTTCTGCCCGCACACGGCCACGGCGGTGAAGGTGCTGAAGGACCTGCGCGCGGGCGGCGCCAAGGGCGATTGGGCGGTGGTTGCTACCGCGCACCCGGCCAAGTTCGAGTCAGTGGTGGAACCGTTGATCGGCGAAGCGGTGGCGGTGCCGCCGGCATTGGAGGCGCTGCTGCAGCGTCCAGCGCATGCCGAGCCACTGGCGGCCGATTACGCAGCGTTGCGCGCGGTGTTGATGCGTTGATTGGATATCCCGGCGGTTGCCGGCCAGCGGCCGGCACTACCTGCGATGCGTGCTTCTGGTAGTGCCGGCCGCTGGCCGGCAACCCCGGCAACGTCAGGGCGCTCAGCCCTGTACTTCACCGGCCAGGCTACGCAGGCCATCCTCGTCGAGGATCTCAACGACGTTCAGATGGGGCAGGGCGATCAGACCCTGCTGGCGCAGCTTGGTGAAGGTGCGGCTGACCGTCTCCATGGTCAGGCCCAGATGATCGGCGATGTCGCCGCGGCCCATCGGCAGCGAAACGCGCAGGCCATCTCCGCCCAGCTTGGCCTCGCGCGCGGCCAGGCGGAGCAGAAAATCAGCGAGTTTTTCCGCCGGTTGCAGGCGTGCCAATGCCAGTGCGGCATCCTGCGCGGCATCCAGTTCCTGGCAGGCGCGCTGCAGCAGCTTGCGCTCAAGGTGCGGATAGCGCGCACGCAGGCCCTTCATCTGCGGCAGGGCGATGCGGCACACGCGGCTGTCGGCGATGGCCTCGATGTCGTAGCGATGGTGGTCGCTGCCGCTCAGGCCCAGGTAATCGCCGGGCAGCACGAAGCCATTGATCTGGCGGCGGCCGTCGGCAAGCGTGCGTACCAGCCGCAGCGCGCCGCCGCTCAATGTATAGACATGCTGGCGCTCTTCGCCGCTGCGCGCGAGGGTGCTGCCCATCGTCAACTGCTGCGACACGGTGACCTGTTCCAGCGCCTGGACTTCATCGGGAGACAGCGCCGAGCACACCGCCAGGTGGCGAACCGAGCAGTGCAGGCAGTCCAGCGTGGGGCAGGACGGCGAGGCGGAGTCATTGGTGGCGGGCGGAGCGCCGGAAGGCCGTGACATGTTGCGGG
>NZ_WKEE01000074.1:0-20062 GCF_021605635.1 Stenotrophomonas sp. PA-6-5C | reverse complement strand
GGGGGGCACGCATGGCGTGGCTCTACGGCGGCTTTGCAGTAGATCCACGCCATGCGTGGATGGGCCGTTGGCCGGGCAGGGTGGATTTGACCTTCCCACGATGGCAAGGTCTAGGCTGGTCACCTCTCCAGATGGAACCAGGGAAACCAGGCCATGAGCACCTCCAGCGTTACCGCCGTCCCCGGGACGACTTCCACCCTCAGCCTGCCGATCGAAGGCATGACCTGCGCCAGCTGTGTTGGCCGGGTCGAAGCGGCACTGGCCAAGGTCGAGGGGGTCGCCAGTGTGTCTGTCAACCTGGCCACCGAGCGTGCGGACATCCGCTCCTCTGGCCCGATCGACCGCGACGCCCTGATTCATGCAGTGGAAAGAGTGGGTTATGAGGTACCGGTTGCAACCACCGAACTGGCCGTGGAAGGCATGACCTGCGCGTCCTGCGTCGGCCGCGTGGAGCGCGCGCTGCTGGCGGTGCCGGGCGTCAGCCAGGCCAGTGTCAACCTGGCCACCGAACGAGCGACCGTGCGCGGCGTCGCCGGCATCGACGCACTGGTGGCGGCGATCGACAAGGTCGGCTACGCGGCGCACGCGATCGATGGCGGCACCCAGGTCGATGAGGAAGCGGCGGAAAAGAAGGATGCCGAGCGCGTGGCACTGAAACGCGACCTGATCCTGGCCAGCGTGCTGGCAGCCCCGGTGTTCGTTCTGGAAATGGGCTCGCACCTGATTCCCGGCATGCATCACTGGGTGATGTCCACGATCGGCCTCCAGGCCAGCTGGTACCTGCAGTTCGTGCTGACCACGCTGGTCCTGGCCATTCCCGGCCGGCGCTTCTATCAGAAGGGCTTCCCGGCGCTGCTGCGCTTGGCGCCAGACATGAACTCGCTGGTGGCGGTGGGTACCGCCGCGGCATTCGGCTATTCGGTCGTGGCCACCTTCCTCCCGCGCCTGCTGCCGGCGGGCACGGTGAATGTCTACTACGAAGCGGCGGCGGTGATCGTCGCGCTCATCCTGCTCGGCCGCTTCCTGGAAGTGCGCGCGAAAGGCCGCACGTCAGAGGCGATCAAGCGCCTGGTCAACCTTCAGGCCAAGGTGGCGCACGTCAGTCGCGAAGGGCGCATCGTCGATATCCCGATCAACGAGGTGCTGCTGGGCGACCTGCTGGAAGTGCGTCCGGGCGAGCGCGTGCCGGTGGACGGTGAGGTGACTGAAGGTCGCAGTTTCGTCGACGAGTCGATGATCACCGGCGAGCCGGTCCCGGTGGAGAAGTCGGCAGGCAGCGGCGTGGTCGGCGGCACCGTCAACCAGAAGGGCGCACTGACCCTGCGTGCGACGGCGGTGGGTGGGCAGACCATGCTGGCGCAGATCATCCGTCTGGTTGAACAGGCGCAGGGCTCCAAGCTGCCGATCCAGGCCGTGGTCGACAAGGTGACGCTGTGGTTCGTGCCGGCGGTGATGCTGGCGGCCCTCGCTACCTTCCTGGTGTGGCTGATCTTCGGGCCGTCGCCGGCGCTGACCTTCGCGCTGGTCAACGCCGTGGCCGTGCTGATCATTGCCTGCCCGTGCGCGATGGGGCTGGCGACGCCGACCTCGATCATGGTCGGCACCGGCCGCGGCGCCGAGATGGGCGTGCTGTTCCGCAAGGGTGAGGCACTGCAGCTGTTGAAGGACGCCAAGGTGGTGGCGGTGGACAAGACCGGCACCTTGACCGAAGGCCGCCCGCTGCTGACCGACCTGGAGATCGCCGATGGCTTCAATCGCGCGCAGGTTCTGGCCCGGGTGGCGGCGGTGGAATCGCGCTCGGAGCATCCGATCGCCCGCGCCATTGTCGAGGCGGCGACGGAGGAGGGCATCGCGCTGCCGGCGATGGTTGATTTCGAGTCGGTGACCGGCATGGGCGTGCGTGCCACCGTCGATGGCGCACGCGTGGAAGTGGGCGCCGATCGCTTCATGCGTTCGCTGGGCGTGGACATCGGCAGCTTCGCCGCGCGGGCCGATCGCCTGGGCAACGAAGGAAAGTCGCCGCTGTATGCCGCCATCGATGGCCGCCTGGCGGCGATCATCGCAGTCTCCGATCCGATCAAGCCGAGTACGCCGGCGGCCATTGCCGCCCTGCACCAGCTTGGCCTGAAGGTGGCCATGATCACCGGTGACAACGCCGCTACCGCGCAGGCCATCGCCCGCCAGCTCGGCATCGATGAAGTGGTGGCCGAAGTGCTGCCGGAAGGCAAGGTGGAAGCGGTGCGCCGCTTGAAGGCGGCTTACGGTCAGATCGCGTTCGTCGGTGATGGCATCAACGATGCGCCGGCGCTGGCCGAGGCTGATGTCGGCCTGGCCATCGGCACCGGCACCGACGTCGCGGTGGAGTCGGCCGACGTGGTGCTGATGTCCGGCAACCTGCAGGGCGTGCCCAACGCCATCGCACTGTCGAAGGCGACCATCGGCAACATCCGCCAGAACCTGTTCTGGGCCTTTGCCTACAACACCGCATTGATCCCGGTCGCGGCCGGTGCGCTGTATCCGGTATGGGGCGTGTTGCTGTCGCCGGTGTTCGCCGCCGGTGCCATGGCCCTGTCCAGTGTGTTCGTACTCGGCAATGCGCTGCGCCTGCGGCGCTTCCAGGCGCCGATGGCGGACGCGTCCCATGGGGTCCAGTGAAGGAGCGATTGCGTGAACATCGGTGAAGCATCGAAGGCATCCAGCGTGTCGGCCAAGATGATCCGCTACTACGAGCAGATCGGCCTGATTCCACCGGCTGACCGCACCGGCGCGGGCTATCGCGCCTATTCGCAGGCCGACGTGCATCGGCTGCGTTTCATCCGTCGCGCGCGTGATCTCGGCTTTTCGGTGGCCGAGATCACCGACCTGCTGGGCTTGTGGAACGACACGTCGCGCCACAGCGCCGACGTCAAGCGCCTGGCCGAGCAGCACATCGATGACCTGGAACAGCGCATCGAGAACATGCGGCAGATGGCCGATACGCTGAAATCGCTGATCAGCTGCTGCGCCGGCGATGATCGCCCCGAGTGCCCGATCCTGCAGCGGTTGGGCGAAGGCGAAGAGGGCGCTGCACCGGCTGCAGCGCCCGCCGGGGCAGTGCGCAGGCGCGCGCGCAGGACCTGACGAAGACAGATGGAAAAGAAGATGCCCGCCCCGGCAATTGCACGGGGCGGGCATCGTTCATGCAGTTGGCAGCGTGATCAGGCCGTACGCGGCGGGAAACCCGCTTCGGTCAGTGCCGCGACGATCTGTGCTTCGCTGGCCGAAGTCTGCACCTGCACGCGGCGGCTGGCCGGATCAGCCGACACGCTTGCCGCCGGGTCGACCAGCTCGATCGCCTTGGTCACGCTGCGCGCGCAGCCACCGCAGGTCATGCCTTCCACATGGAATTCCATCTGTAGCTCCTTCGATTCACTTGGGGGTGGAGGCAGTGTGCACCTTGCAACGATGGCAGGGTCAAGCATTCCCTGAAGCGCAGGGACCACAAAAAAAACGGCAGCCACCTGTACCAGCGCGGCTGCCGTGGAGGATCGTCCCCGCCCGAGGGCGGGGGGACGCGTTAGAACTTCCAGTTCACGCCGAAGTACAGCTGGCGGCCGGCGTAGATGTTGGACAGCAGGCGGGCCTGGCTGTCGTTGCCCAGATAGCTGCGCAGCTCGGATTTGGTGGCGTTGAGCACCGAGGCGGTAACGGTCCAGTCCGGGGTCAGGTTGTAGGCCACGTTCAGATCGAGCTGGTCGTAGGGCTTGGTGTAGGTGGTGAGGCCGTTGTTGAGGCCGCCGACCACTTCACCGCGACGGTTGTACGAGGCGCGTGCCAGGAACTTCTCGTTCTCGTAGAACACGGTCACGTTGGCCTGGTTCTTGGCGCTGCCCACCAGCGGCGAGGAACCGATCTCTTCGCCATCCAGCACGATCGAGGCCAGGTTGGTGTCGTTGTAGGTGTAGTTGGCCTGCACGCCCAGACCGAAGTCGAAGGTGTACTGGCCGTACAGTTCCACGCCCTGCGAGACACCGTCACGGCCGTTGGCCTGGGTTTCATACTTCTGCACCGTCACCGATTGCCCACCAACGGTCATCTGCTGGTCGCGCACCACCGGCACGGTGAAGTTGTCCACGTTCTTGCGGAACAGCGCCACGCCAGCCACCGAACCCGGCTTGAAGTACCACTCCAGGCCCAGGTCGAACTGCACGGCCTCGAACGGCTCCAGCGCCTTGTTGCTGCCCGAGCCGTACCAGCCGGGGGTGTCGGTGCCGCCGGCGACGCGACGGTCGTTGCTGTATTCCTCGCTGACGTAGCGCAGGCCGCCCGGGTAGGCGATGGAGGTGTAGCTCGGGCGGGCGATCACCTTCGATGCGGCACCACGCAGCACCAGGTTGTCGGTGATGTCCCAGGCAATGTTGAAGCTGGGCAGAAAGTCGGTATAGGTCTTGTCCAGCGAGCTGAGCGTGTAGACCTTGTCGCGCACCTGGTTGTCCGGCAGGCGCACGAAGCCGCCCTGGCAGCGCAGGTTCGGATCGGCGGCCGGATCATCGCAGCTCATCGGTGCGCCGCTGGCGTTGTCCACGAAGTAGTCGTTGAAGCGCTCGACCGAATCGCTGGACTGGGCGAACTGCTTGGTGCGCACCACGCGCACGCCGACGTTGCCGCGCACGCGGTCGGTGCGGAAGTTGGCCTGGAAGTAACCCGAGTAGATCTTCTCGTTGACGTCGTAGACGAAGTCTTCCTCGGTGCGGTTGTAGGAACCGCCGTAGGTCTTGTTGAGGTAATCGATGTAGGCCGGGTAGTTGATGCCCGGGAACACGTTGGCGTTGAAGCCACCGGTGATGTTGCTGATCGGATTGGACAGGAAGAAGCCCGGCTGGGCATTACCGGCGGTCGGATCGCAACCGGCCTGGTAGCGGTTGTTGTCATAGTCGGCCGGATCCAGGCCCGGGCACACCCAGTAGGTGTTGCCGGTGTTGCGGTGGACCTGGCCGTCACGGTACTTGGCGCCGAACTGGATCGAGTCCAGCCAGCCGGCTTCGAACAGCTTGGTGACGTCGGCCTGGAAGTAGTTCTGCTTGACCTCGGTCTGCATCCACGACGAATCGGTCGAGCCGGTGTCCACTTCGGCGATGCCGGCCATCAACTGCTGCTGCAGGTCCGGCGAGAACTGCACCGACGGCGTGCCGGTCAGGTCCCACGCGGTGTACTGGTTGCCCGACTGCCATTGGTTGCCGACCTTGCGGCGCGGCTTGGCCGACATGCGGAAGTTCATCGACGGGCCACCTTCGGACCACGTGCGGCCACCGGTGAACGACGCCTTCCACAGCGGGCTGATGTCCCAGTCGATGGTCAGGTCGGCGGTCTGCGAGAGCGCCTTTTCCTTGCTGTAGCCACCGGTCAGCTGCGGGGTGGGGATGGTGCAGTCGTCCGGGCCCCAGCCACCGGGCTTCATGCCGGCCGCTGCGGCTTCGTCTTCACTGCAGTAGTAGGTCTTGCCGGCCAGCTTTTCGTACTGCGCACCGGTGACGATGCTGCCGCTGGGGTCGAAGCTGAGCCCGTTGAGCAGGCGGCCGCCATCCCAGTTGCCGTCCTGGTTGTAGCGGGCCAGGTTCCACTCCGGCACCTTCAGCATGTTCTGGGTGTAATCACCCTGCAGCTCGAAGCGGAAGTAGTTGGCGGTCAGGGTGAGGTTGTCGATCGGCTTGAACTGGAAGGTCAGCTGGCCGCCCTTGCGCTCGCGCTTCTCTTCCTTCACCGCGAAGTTCACCGAGGTCGGCATGAAGAACTCGCTGTAGTTCTTGCCGGTCTTGTTGTTGAAGCCGGACTGGCCCCACCAGTAGTGGATGCCGTCCTGTTCCAGCAGGTTGCCGTTGGCATCGCGGGCGGTGGTGTTGTTGCCGTACCACTGGTAGTCCTCGGTGCTGGCTTCCATGGTGCGGCTGGTGCGCTTCTGCTGGGTCACGCCGACCAGCACGCCGAAGCGCTCGTCCTTGCTGTGCCAGGAGTACAGCGCCGACACCTGCGGGTCGACGTCGTGGCTGGTATCGGACGAGGTGCCTTCCAGGTTGACGTAGCCGGAATTGGCTTCCATATCCAGCGGGCGGCGGGTGTGCAGGATGACCGTGCCGCCGATGCCGCCTTCGTCGATGCGCGCTTCCGGCGACTTGAACAGCTCGGCGCTGGACAGCATGTTCGACGGCAGCAGGGTGTAGTTGAACGAGCGGGTGGCTTCGTTGTTGGTTTCCGACGAAGCGACGAAGTTGCCGTTCAACTGGGTCAGGGTCAGGTCGGGCGCGAGGCCGCGCACGCTGACCGACTTGCCTTCGCCGCCGCTGCGGGTGATGACCACGCCGGGCACGCGCTGCAGCGCGTCGGCCACGTTCTTGTCGGGGAACTTGCCAACGTCCTCGGCGGTGATCACTTCGACCACGGCGTTGGCGTCGCGCTTCTGCTGCAGGCTCTTTTCGATTGCGTAGCGATAGCCGGTGACCTGGACGCTGTCCAGGGTGGTGGCGTCCTGCGCGCCGGTCGTTGCCGCCTGCTGCGCGGAAGCGCCAAACGGGGCGACGGCGGCGGCCAAGGCCAGCGCGATGGCCAGCGACAACGCGTCGTGGCCCTGCGTACGTGTTGAATGCTTCATTGCCATCTCTCCCTCTCTCCTGGATTGATCCGGTGACTGACTGACGCGGAAACTTGAATCGATCTAATTCGTGATGCCGATCTTGCCTTCGCTTTGCAGATGCAACGAGCGCCTGGCAGATGGCGCGGCACGTCCTGTCTTGCTCCCCAACTCCCGGGCCATCGCGCTATCGTCTTGGATCGATCTAAGCGATGGGCGGGGCGATTTTTAGCACGGCAACGGCGCCGACGCATGTTGCTGCGCAATATGGCAGCGACGTGTCGTGCAAATGACCCTTCGGGGAAAATTGCTGTAAGCGGTTACATGCGCAAAAGGGGTGGGCCGGCCGGGCTGCGCCCGGCGCCCGCAGAGGCCTTCAAGCCAGTGCGGCAGCAACAGCAGCAACAACAGCGGCGTTCCGTGGGATGGCGGGGTGGGTCCGGTTGCGGGGGACGCTGCAAGTACGTCCCTGTAAGCTCGGTCGCGCCATCCATGGCGCTCACGCCCCCGCAACCGGACCCACCCCGCCTTCGACAGTTTCCTGCGGCTGACAGTAGATCCACGCCATGCGTGGATGAAATCCAATCCATTCGATGATTTCGAAATCGGTAGGAACATCCATCCACGCATGGCGTGGATCTTCCAGGCATCAGGAATCAGGAAACTGTCAGGGGTGGGGCGGTATGGGCAGGCAGGACCGTTGGCGCCATGGATGGCGCCATCGAGCCCCCATGGATGGGTTTACGGCGTGTCCTGCCTGCCCATACCGCCGCGCCCAGCTCGGTAGCCCGCTGTTGCCGTTGCCTCGGCCGTTGCCTCTGCAGGTGCCGGGCGCAGCCCGGCCGAAGCCCCCTCTCATGCTGCGCCGCAGAATGCATTGGGCGAAATTCCCATGGTCTACTTGAATCGATCTAAATCCGCCGGGGTGCGGATTCGTACCGATGGAAACGAGGGCTCGGCCTGTGCCGCCGGTCCTTCGCTGCCGCCCTGCCGCCAAGGAGTCCTGCCCGTGACCAGGTTGTCCCACCGTTGTCCCGACCGCCGCCTGTCGGCACTGTCCCATCGGCCCCTGGCCCGCATCGCCTGCCTGCTGGCGCTCGCGGTGACGCCCTGGCTGCAGGCCGCACCGGCCGCGCTGGAGCGCGAGGTCAACACCTTCATCGGCAGCAAGGATGACGGCAACACCTTCCCCGGTGCCTCGGCGCCGTTCGGCCTGATCCAGGTCAGCCCGATCGGCAGCCACTATTCGGGCTGGCGCTACGACGACGACAAGATCCGCGGCTTCGGCCATTCGTTCCTGTCCGGCGCCGGTTGCTGGGAGCAGGGTGGGCAGGTCTCGGTGCTGCCGGTGACAGGCAGCATCGGTCCCGGCGGCGACTTCGATACCGCCAACCCCAAACAGTTCGACCACAAGGCGTATGCCTCGGCCTATACCCATGACGGCGAAATCGGCCAGGCCGGCTACTACAAGGTGCGTCTGACCAGCTACGGCGGCATTGATGCGGAAGCGACGGCGCGTACCCGCGCGGCTGCCGAGCGTTACACCTTCAGCCAGGGCAAGGGTGATGGCCACGTGCTGGTCAATGTCGGCCAGGCCAACGAACGCCACTCGGTGATCGGCAGCGTGGTCGATGTGGTCGGCGACCGCGTGGTCGAAGGCAAGCTGGTCACCAAGAGCTTCTGTGGTGGCCATCAGTACACCACCTGGTTCCGTATCGAGTTCGACCGCCCGTTCAAGGCGCATGGTACGTGGGGCGAGGGCGGTGGCCTGCCAGGCGCGCGCCACAGCATGGAAGGCGAGCAGAAGCCGAATGGCGCGTGGCTCAGCTTCGACCTGGCCAAGGGCCAATCGGTCACGGCCGTCAGCGCGATTTCGCATGTGGACGCCGAAGGTGCACGCACCAACCTGCGCGCCGAGGGCATGCAGGGCGGGGCACTGCTCGGCTTCGACCGCATGCGTGCGCTGTCCCAGCAGTCCTGGCGGGAGCAGCTGGGCCGGGTGCGTGTGCAGGGCGGCACTGCCGACGATCGGACCGTGTTCTACAGCGCGGTCTATCACGCACTGCTGCAGCCGATGACCGGCAACGATGCCGATGGCCGCTACCGTGGCTATGACGATGGCATCCATCGCGCCGATGGCTGGACCTACTACGAGTACTTCTCGCTGTGGGATACCTACCGTGCGCAGAACCAGTGGCTGGCACTGACCCGTCCGGACGTGGCGCGCGACATAGGCCGTACTCTGCTGGCGATCGACGAGCAGGGTGGCTGGTTGCCGCGCTGGGGCTATGCCAACTTCGAGACCAACATCATGACCGGTGATCCGGTCACCCCGTTCATGGTCGACCTGTGGCGCTTCGGTGCGCTCAAAGGCCGTGAATCGCAGGCATGGGACGCGCTGCGCCGCAATGCCTTCGGCACGCCGCCGCTGAACTCGCGCATGGCCGGCCGTTCCGGCAATCCAACCTATCTGGACAAGGGCTACGTGGTCTACGACCGCGCGTTCCCGTCCAAGGGCATGGACGTTGATCCGCACCACGGTGGTTCGGCTACCTTGGAATACGCGCTGGCCGACTGTGCGCTTTCGCAGATGGCCGATGGCCTCGGCCATGCGCAGGACGCGGCGACTCTGCGTGAGCGCGGTCGCAACTGGCGCAAGGTGTGGGACCCGCAGGTGCGTGATGCCGAGACCGGCTTCACCGGTTTCCCGCGTCCGCGTACCGAGGATGGCCAGTGGTACACCCCGGCCGATGGCCACTACAGCCCGCGCTCGCACCATGGTTTCCATGAAGGCACGGCTTGGCAGTACCAGTGGCTGGCGCAGCAGGACGTGCCGGGCCTGGTCGAAGCGATGGACGGCCGCGAACAGGCGGGCCGCCGCCTGGATGCCTTCTTCGCGATGGATGCGCTGCAGGCCGACCCGCTCAATGCCGCCCGCAAGGAATGGGTGGTCGGGCCGTACAGCTACTACAACCAGTTCCGCTACAACCCCAACAACGAGCCTGACCTGCATTCGCCGTGGCTGTACACGCTGATCGGCCAGCCGTGGAAGACCGCCGCAGTGGTGCGTGCAGCGCAGCAGCTGTTCACCAATGCGCCCAATGGCGTGACCGGCAACGATGACCTCGGCACGATGTCGGCCTGGTACCTGTTCAGTGCGATCGGCGTGTACCCGGCGGTGCCGGGCAGCGGCGAGTTCCTGCTGCATACGCCGCGCTTTGCCAAGGTCGAGGTCGAGCTGGGCAATGGCCGCACCCTGCGCATCGAGGCGCCTGGCGCCGATGGCCGCCGCCTGCAGTACGTGCAGGGTGTCCTGGTCGATGGCCAGGCACATGCGCCGGTATGGCTGGGCTGGAACCAGCTGCAGCAGGGCCCGAAGCTGCGTTTCGCCCTCGATGGCACGGCGCCCACGCGGGGCTGGGGCACGGCGGTGAAGGATCTGCCGGTGTCCTGGTGTGCGGCACCAGGCAGCCAGCTGCACTGAGCCGGGCTGTGCCGTTCGAGGCAACCCAGCGAACGGCACGGCACGACAGGGCCGCGATCCATTAGGCTTGAGCATCCATCGGAGTGCGGGAAGACGATGAACGACAACGGCGACAGTTCCAGCAAGCGTTCCGGCAAGGCGGTGACGGTGACCGACATCGCCCGTGCCATCGGCGTTTCGCGGGCGACGGTGTCGCTGGTGCTGCGCGGCAGCCCGCTGGTCAACGTCGATACGCGTGCCCGGGTGGAGGCTGAGCTTCGCCGCCAGCGCTACGTCTACAACCGTGCTGCAGCGAACCTGCGACGGCGCACGTCGTCCAGCATCGCGCTGGTCATCAACGATCTGTCCAACCCGTTCTTCGCCGAATTCGCTTCCGGTGTGGACGAGGCACTGGGCGGGCGCGGCTACGTGACCCTGCTCGGCAGTACCGGCGAATCACCCGAGCGCCAGCAGGCGGTGCTGTCCACGTTGATGGAGCACACGCCTGCAGGCCTGATCCTGTCACCGGCCGAAGGCAGCGATGCCACGCTGCTGCGGCAGGCGCTGGGTGCCAATGCCAACGTATTGCTGTTCAACCGTGAACTGGACGGCGCCGAGTGGGACTTCCTGACCCTGGACAACCAGCATGGCGCCTACCTGGCCACCCGCCACCTGATCGAGCGCGGCCATCGCCAGATCGCGTTCTTCGGTGGGCACGCCGCATCGAGTTCCTGCCACCAGCGTCGCGCTGGCTTCCAGCAGGCACTGGCCGAAGCCGGGCTGGCGCTGCCGCCGGGCTGGATGATCGAATCGGCACCCAACCGCCTGGAAGCGGCCGCGCGCACCGACGAACTGTTCGTCGACGGCCATCGGCCGAGCGCGGCGGTCTGCTACAACGACACCGTCGCGCTGGGCCTGATGCTGGGCCTGAACTCGCGCGGCATCCGTCCTGGCGGTGACTTCGCGGTGACCGGCTTCGATGATATTTCCGAAGCGTCGGTTGCCGTGCCGCCGCTGACCACCTTGACCGCCGACCCGCGCGAGCGGGGCCGGCAGGCGGCGTCCCTGCTGCTGCAACGACTGGAGGAACCGGATGCGCCACCACGGCGCACGGTCGCCCCGGTACAGTTGCGCATCCGCGAAAGCAGCGCCGCACGTCCGAACTGATGCTCTGCTGCTGAACTGATTGCACCCTTCCACGCACCAACGACCTTTCGCGCATCGAGGCGCGTACCGCATGCCGATCTCCGCAACGCCCCGCCCATCGGGTTCCCCGGGCAACCAGCCTGCCGTCACCAACGGCAAGGCGCTGGCCGTGGTCACCACCATCTTCTTCATGTGGGGCTTCCTGACCTGCCTCAATGACATCCTGATTCCGCATCTGAAGGCGGTGTTCGAGCTGAACTACGCCAAGGCGATGCTGGTGCAGTTCACCTTCTTCGGCACCTACTTCCTGATGTCGTTGCCGGCCGGGCGGCTGGTGGCAGCGCTGGGTTACAAGAAGGGCATCGTGGCCGGCCTGGTGATCGCCGGCATCGGCGCGCTCGGCTTCTGGCCGGCCGCTGAGCTGCGCGTCTACGGCGCCTTCCTCGGTGCGTTGTTCGTGCTGGCCACCGGCATCACCGTGCTGCAGGTCGCGGCCAATCCGTATGTCGCCTTGCTTGGCCCGGAGCAGACCAGTTCCAGCCGCCTGACCCTGGCGCAGGCGTTGA
This sequence comes from Stenotrophomonas sp. PA-6-5C, assembly GCF_021605635.1. Classification (NCBI taxonomy): domain Bacteria; kingdom Pseudomonadati; phylum Pseudomonadota; class Gammaproteobacteria; order Lysobacterales; family Lysobacteraceae; genus Stenotrophomonas; species Stenotrophomonas sp. PA-6-5C. The sequence continues at coordinate 8,283 of NZ_WKEE01000074.1, read as the reverse complement.
ACTCGCTGGGTACGGCCATCGCGCCGATCTTCGGCGGCATGCTGATCCTGTCCAACACGGCCATGAGTGGCGAGCAGATTGCCGCTCTGCCGGCCGCCGAACAGCTGGCTTACCGCACCGCCGAGGCCCATGCCGTGCAGGGCCCCTACGTGGGCCTGGCCGTTGCGCTGGTGCTGCTGGCCCTGTTCGTGTTCCTGTTCCGCCTGCCGGCGCTGAACGACACCACCGAGCAGGCTGACCAGGGTCATCAGCACAGCTACCTGGACGCGTTGCGCAAGCGCCATCTGCTGCTGGGCGTGCTCGGCATCTTCTTCTACGTCGGCGCTGAAGTATCGATCGGCAGCTTCCTGGTCAACTACCTGTCGATGCCCACCATCGGCGGCTTCAGCGAGCAGGAAGCCACCCACTATGTGTCGGCCTACTGGACGATGGCGATGATCGGTCGCTTTGCTGGTTCGGCGCTGCTGGCGCGCTTCTCGCCGAGCCGACTGCTGGCGATCTTCGCGCTGGTCAATGTCGGCCTGCTGACGCTGACCATGATGACCTCCGGCAATGTCGCGCTGTACTCGGTGGTGGCAATCGGCCTGTTCAATTCGATCATGTTCCCGACCATCTTCGCGCTCAGCATCGAGCGCCTGGGCCCGCTGACCAGCAAGGGCTCGAGCCTGCTGATCATGGCCATCGTCGGTGGCGCCGTGGTGCCTTACCTGCAGGGCGTTCTGGCCGACCACGTCGGCGTGCAGGCCAGCTTCATCCTGCCGCTGCTGTGCTACGGCTACATCATTTTCTACGGACTGGTCGGCGCTCGCGCGCCGGCTGCCGGCACGCAGGGAGGCTGAGTCGAAAATGGGTTCCATCGTCTGCTTCGGCGAAATTTTGATCGATCTACTAGCGCAGCCGCCGGCCTCGGCCGATACCCCGCGCGCGTTCCTGCAGTACGCCGGCGGTGCACCGGCCAACGTCGCGGTGGCCGCTGCACGGCTGGGCGCGAAGACCCAGTTCGTCGGCATGCTCGGCCGCGACATGTTCGGCGACTTCCTGGCTGAGAGCCTGAGCGAACACGGCGTCGGTACCGACTACATCGTGCGTACCGACGCGGCCAAGACCGCGCTGGCCTTCGTTGCACTGGACGCCGGCGGCGAACGCAGCTTCAGCTTCTACCGTCCACCTGCCGCCGACCTGCTGTTCCGTGACAGCGATTTCCAGGCGGGCTGCTTCGATGGCGCGCAGTGCTTCCATGTCTGTTCCAACAGCCTGACCGAAGCGGACATCGCCGAAGCGACGTTCGCCGGCATGGACCGCGCGCGCACGGCCGGTGCGGTGGTCAGCCTGGATCTCAACCTGCGTCCGGCGCTGTGGCCGGCCAATGTCGACCCGGCACCGCGGCTGTGGCAGGCGCTGGAACGCGCCGACCTGGTCAAGCTGTCGCGCGAGGAACTGGAGTACCTGGCGGCACCGCTCGGCGATGACGGCGAGGCACTGGTGCTGCGGCGCCTGCTGGCCGCGCAGGCGCGTTGGGTGATCATCACCGACGGCGCCGCCACGCTGCATTGGTACACCCGCGAAACGCAGGGCAAGGTCACCAGTTTCCGCGTGCCCACCGTGGACACAACCGCAGCCGGTGATGCCTTTGTTGGCGGCGTGCTGGTCGGGCTGCTGGAGCGGGGTGGGGCAGGTGCGGGCTTTGCCGCGTTCTGCCAGGACCCGCAGGCGATCGCCGCCACGCTGCGCTTCGGCGCCGCCGTTGGCGCACTGGCGGTGACACGCAAGGGCGCGTTCGCTGCGATGCCCTCGTTCGATGAAGTGCAGCAGTTGCTGCAGGCACAGGATCTTCCCGCATGAGCACCTCGCCCGATTTCCGTTCTCCCGCTTTCCTGCGCGCGCACATCGCCGACACGATGGCGTTCTACCACCCGCGCTGCATCGACCCGAAGGGCGGCTTCTTCCACTACTTCCGTGATGACGGCAGCATCTACGATGCCAGCCATCGCCACCTGGTGAGCAGCACCCGTTTCGTCTTCAACTACGCCATGGCCTACCGCGAATTCGGCAATGCCGAGTATCGCGATGCAGTCGAGCACGGCGTGCGCTACCTGCGCGAGGTGCATCGCAACCCGGCTACCGGCGGCTACGCCTGGACCCTGCGCGATGGCGTGGTCGAGGACGACATGAACCACTGCTACGGCGTGGCCTTCGTGCTGTTGGCTTACAGCTGTGCATTGAAGGCGGGTATCGAAGAAGCCCGCACGTGGATGGATGAGACCTGGCAGCTGTTGGAAGCGCGCTTCTGGGAAGCGGAGCACGGCCTGTACAGGGACGAGGCCGACGGCCAGTGGAACTTCACCGGCTACCGTGGCCAGAACGCCAACATGCACATGTGCGAGGCGATGCTGGCTGCGTTCGAGGCCAGTGGTGAGCAGCGCTATGTCGAGCGCGCGCTGCAGCTGGCCGACAACATGACCCGCCGGCAGGCGGCCAAGGCCGGTGGGCTGGTCTGGGAGCACTACGACGTCAACTGGAACATCGACTGGGACTACAACCTGGACGATCCCAAGCATCTGTTCCGGCCATGGGGCTTCCAACCGGGGCACCAGACCGAGTGGGCCAAGCTGCTGCTGATCCTGGACCGCCACGTGCAGGCCGACTGGCTGGTGCCGACCGCGCAGCATCTGTTCGATGTGGCCGTGGAGCGCAGCTGGGACGAGGCGCGCGGAGGCCTGTATTACGGCTTCGCCCCGGAGTCGCGCCGCCAGCCTGGCATGGACGGCGCGCCGATCGGCGGCGACAGCTTCGTCTGCGACGACGACAAATATTTCTGGGTGCAGGCCGAGACGCTGGCCACCGCCGCACTGATGGCCAAGCGCACCGGCGATGACCGCTATTGGCAGTGGTACGACCGTATCTGGGCGTACTCGTGGGAGCACTTCGTCGACCATCGGTACGGCGCGTGGTTCCGCATTCTCGACGCTGACAACCGCAAGTACAGCGACGAGAAGAGCCCGGCTGGCAAGGTCGATTACCACACCATGGGCGCGTGCTACGAAGTGCTGAACGTCGTTCGTTGAGGTCTGCCGCGCTGCGCGCTCGCCGGACGTGGTCCGGCGCTACCGCGGCGTGTTGCATTGGTAGCGCCGGGTCAAACCCGGCGGGAAAACAGGAGCATCACGTGCATCGCCTTCCCCTCGTTGTCCGTCTGTTCCTGCTGCTGATCGCAGCTGTCGCGTTCCCCGTCGCCGCCGCACCGCTGCAGGCGCAATGGGAATTCCGCCTGCTGCCCGGCGACGCGCAGGGCGCGGCGCATCCGGGCCTGCAGCAGTGGCGCGCGGCCACGGTACCGGGCAGCGTGCATACCGACCTGCTGGCGCACGAGCTGATCCGTGATCCCTACGTCGGCGCGCCCGAAGCCGAGCTGCAGTGGATCGGCCTGGCCGACTGGGAATATCGCGCCCGTTTCGACGTGGATGCCGTCACCTTGGCCAAGCCCAATGCCGAGCTGCGCTTCGATGGCCTGGATACCTATGCCGAGGTGAAGCTCAACGGCAAGCCGCTGCTGCGTGCCGACAATGCCCACCGCACATGGCGCGCCCGCGTCGAAGGCCGCCTGCGGGCGAAGGGCAATGAGCTGCAGATCGTGTTCCATTCGCCGATCCGCACGCTGCTGCCGGGCGTGCAGGTGATGCCGCACAGAATCGCAGGCAATTATCCTTCGCCTTACGGCGATGAACCCAAGGATGCGATGGTCGGCAACTTCGCGCGCAAGCCGGCCTACCACTTCGGTTGGGACTGGGGCCCGCGCTACGTTACGGCTGGTGTCTGGCGCGGCGTTGACCTGCAGGCATGGGGCGCGCATCGGTTGACCGACCTGGCCGTACGCACGGATGCGCTTGATGCGGAAAAGGCAACGCTGGCCGTAGTGCTGCAGGTGGAGCAGGACGCGGTAGCCGGTCCCGTTGCGGTGGACGTTGAGGTGCGTGATCCTGACGGCCGCAGCGTCGCACGGGTGCAGCGCACGGTTGAGCTGAAGCCCGGCCAGAACAGCGTGGAGGTGCCGGTTGAACTGGCCAAGCCGCGGCGCTGGTGGCCGGTCGGCCATGGTGCGCAGGACCGTTACACCGTGCAGGCGCGCCTGGACGGCAGTGCCGATGCGGTGCTGGCACGCGAACAGCGCATTGGCCTGCGTACAGTCGAGCTGCGCCGTGAGCAGGATGACAAGGGAGGGCAGGGTTTCGCCTTCGTCATCAACGGTGTGCCGATCTTCGCCAAGGGCGCGAACGTGATCCCGTTCGACGCCTTCCCTGCACGCGTTGATGCTGCGCGCCTGCGCCAGGTGCTGGTTGCCGCGCGCGATGCCAACATGAACATGCTGCGCAACTGGGGCGGCGGCTACTACGAAGACGATGCGTTCTTCGATATCGCCGACGAACTGGGCCTGCTGGTCTGGCAGGACTTCATGTTCGGTGGCGGCATGCAGCCCGGTTACGATCCCGCATTCCGCGCCAGCGTCGTGGCCGAGGCGCGCGACAACGTGCGCCGCCTGCGCCACCATCCCAGCATCGTGCTGTGGTGTGGCAACAACGAAGAAGAGACGGCGTGGAAGGACTGGGGCCATGGCCGCGACCTGAAGGGCGCAGATCCGGCGTTCGCAGCGAAGGTCTGGCAGGGTTACGTTGACCTGTTCGGCAACGACCTGCGCCAGGTGGTGAGCGAAGACGGGCTGGGCGTGCCGTACTGGTCCAGTTCGCCCAGCAACGATCTGGACGAGAAGGCCAACGACTCCACCCGCGGTGACAAGCACTACTGGCAGGTCTGGGGCAATCCAGCGTTGCCGGTGCAGGCCTATCTGCGCGAGACGCCTCGTTTCATGTCCGAGTACGGCCTGCAGGCCTGGCCTGCAGTGGCGACGGTGGACCAGATCGCTACCCGTGCGGAGCAGCGCATCGATAGTCCGGTGATCCGCGCGCACCAGAAATTCATGGCCGGCGAGGGCAATACGCGCCTGCTGCACTACATCGAGCTGGGCTACGGCACGCCGAAGGACTTCGAGGACTTCGTCTATCTGAGCCAGGTGATGCAGGCTGATGGCATTGCCTTGGCAGCACTGCACCATCGTGCTTCGCGGCCCTACACGATGGGCTCGTTGTACTGGCAGCTCAACGACGTCTGGCCAGGTGCCTCGTGGTCAAGCGTTGACTACTTCGGCCGCTGGAAGGCGCTGCACTTTGCCGCACGGCGCTTCTTCGCGCCGGTCACCGTGGCGGCGCTGCGCGATGAGGGCAGGACACGCGTGCGCGTGATCAATGACCAGGCCACGCCGTTGGATGCACGGTGGCGCCTGCGGGTGATGGACGTGGAAGGCAAGGTGCTGCGCCGTCGCGAGCAGGCGGTGACACTGGCCGCTGCCGGGGTCACCGACATCGGCAACTACGCGGATGCCGAGCTGTTGGCTGGCGCCGATCCGGCGCGGACAGTGGCGGTGTTCGAGCTGCTGCAGGACGGAAAGGTGACGGCGCAGCAGGTGGTCGGGTTCGTCGAAGCCAAGGACCAGGTGCTGCCACGCCAGCAGTTGAAATCAACCCTGGCGATCGACGGTGACCACTACCGCCTGCGGCTGCAGAGCGCAGCGCTGGTGCGCGCGGCATGGATCGATTTCGGCGCGCTGGACGTGCAGGTGGAAGACAACCTGCTGGATCTGCTGCCGGGCGAAACCCGCGACATCGCCGTGCGCGGCCCGGTGGACCTGACTGCGCTGCGTGAGGCGTTGAAGGTACGCACCCTCAACGATCGTTGAGGGTGGCTGAACCACGTTCTGGTAGGTGTCAACCTTGGTTGACACATCGGCCGTATGCCAACCAAGGTTGGCATCTACCAGGAGCGGTACCCGGTAGCCGATGCCGCAGAGCCCATCGGCGGGCCGCGCCTACAGCTGGATCTGCTGGAAGTTCTCGACGCGATCATGGCCGTTGGCGGCTGCGCCGATGCGCGGCATCGGGTAGTCCTCAAGGCGATCGATCAGGCGCGTCTGCAGACCTGCCTCGCGGGCGGCGTCCAGTTCCTCGACCACGTCGGACAGGAACAGGATCTCGCCAGCGGGAACGCCGATGGCCTGCACGATATGGCGATAGCTGTCGGCCTCGCGCTTGCCACCGACTTCGGTATCGAACCAGCCCGACACCAGCGGACTGAGGTCACCGGCATCGCTGAAGCCGAAGAACAGCTTCTGCGCCGGCACCGAGCCGGAGGAGTACACATACAGCGGCAGACCCGAGGCGTGCCAGCCCTTCAGCACCGGCGCCACTTCCGGGTAGAAGTGCGCGGTGTAGTCGCCACGACGGTAGCCCGCATCCCAGATCAGTCCCTGCAGGGCCTTCAGTGCGGTGTGCTTGCGGTCCTGGTCGATCCAGCCCTGCAGCGTCTCGGCCACCAGGCTGTCCTGGCAGACGCCACCTATCTCGGTGGCGACGGCGTCCAGCCAGCGACGCACCTCCGGCTGCTGGCCATGTTCGGCGACGAAGCCGGGCAGCACCTGGCGTGCGTACGGGAACAGCACGTTCTTGACGAACGAGATGCTGCTGGTGGTGCCTTCGATGTCGGTCAGGATGACGCGGGGCTGCATTGATCAGGACGCCTGGGTCGGAATGTAACGGGGGAATTTCTGCGCGATGTCGGTACCGGTGAAGTGACCGACCCAGCCATCCGGCTCGGTGAAGAAGCGGATCGCCACGAAGCTGGGCTCATCGCCCATGTCGAACCAGTGGGTGGTGCCGTCGGGCACAGCGATCAGGTCATCCTTCACGCACTCGATCTCGTAGACCTTGTCGCCCACGTGCAGGGTGAACAGGCCCGAGCCGGCGACGAAGAAGCGCACTTCGTCTTCCTTGTGGAAGTGTTCGTCGAGGAACTTCTTCCTCAGCTCGGCGCGGTTCGGGTTGTCCGGTGCGATCGAGGCCACATCCACGCTCTTGAAGCCGCGCTCGGCGACCAGGCGGTCGATGTCGGCGCGGTAGGCAGCGAACACCTCGTCCTGGCTCGCGCCCGGGGCGACCGGCGCGGTGGCCTGCCAGCGCTCAAAGGTGACTCCGATCTTCTGCAGTTCGGCAGCGATGACCGCGCCGTCCTGGGTGTCCAGCAGCGGCGATTCGGGGCGGGTGTCGTCGTAGATGCGCAGTCGGCTCATGGCGGCAGCTTGAACGTCTCGGGGGGAGGACAGGGTAGCAGGGTGGCGTCGATGGCAAGATTCCAGAATGGCATCTGGCCTTACCGGAATCGTCAGCGGCGCAGCTTGCGCAGCTCCAGCTCGCAATGCAGCAGGAACTCGAACGCTTCCATGTGCCGGCGCGCTTCGGCCATGTCGCGGCCCCAGGCGTACAGGCCGTGGCCGTCGATCAGGTAGCCCCACAGGGTCTGCGTGTCGAGCAGGGCGTCGACCTGGGCCGACAGCACGTCCATGTCCTGGGTGTTGGCGAACACCGGGATGTCGATGGCCATCTCGTGGGTGCTGTTGCCGGCGAAGGCCTTCAACAGTTCGTAGCCTTCCACCCGGATATGCCCTTGCGGCGCATACAGGCGCGAGGCGATGGTCTGCACTGGCGAATGGGTATGCAGCACGCAGCCGATCTCCGGGAAACGGCGATACAGCTGGGTATGCAGCAGGGTTTCGGCGGAGGGGCGCAGCGGGCGGCCGACGGCCTTGCCATCGAAGTCCACCACCATGATGTCGTCTTCGATCAGGCGGCCCTTGTCCTTGCCGGACACGGTGATCGCGGCGTGGCGGTCATCCAGGCGGTGGGAGAAGTTGCTGCTGGTGGCCGGGGTCCAGCCGGCCTGGGCCAGTTCGCGGACGTTGTCGATCAGCAGCTGGGCCAGTTCGCTCAGGCGCGCGGTGTCGTAGGGGAAGGTGGGGGTGTTCATGGGGGCGATTTTACTGGATTCGGCCAACGGCTGAGCCCCTCGTGGCTGGCGTCAGAAGCAGATTCCGTGGGTTGGCCGGTCGGGTGGGCTGCGCAGGGGACGCCGTAAACCCGTCCATGGGGGCTTGGCCGCGGCATCCATGCCGCGGACACCCCTGCGCAGCCCACCCGACCGGCCACGGACAGGTTTCGTGCGTCTCAGCCACGGAATGAAGAAGTAAGAGCAGAAGCGGGTCGCTTCGCTGCGCTTGCTCGGAGCGGAGCATGGCTCCGCTCTACAGCAGATTCGTCCCAAAACATTCATTTCCGGGAACGCTTCATCCACGCATGGCGTGGATCTACCGGACGGGGCAGGAGACTGTCGGAGGTGGGGCGG